>CAZEKK010000200.1:0-5409 GCA_964512905.1 uncultured Solirubrobacteraceae bacterium | reverse complement strand
CGTTGCGCCCGAGGTCGACGAGCATCACGTGCTCGGCCCGCTCCTTCTCGTCCTCGAGCAGCTCCTGGGCGATCCGGGCGTCCTGCGCCGCGTCGGCCCCGCGCGGCCTTGTGCCGGCGATCGGGCGGGTCGACGCCCGCCGGCCGGTCACCGTGAGCAGCGGCTCCGGGCTGGCGCCGGCGACCTCGAAGTCCCCGAAGTCCAGGAAGTACATGTACGGGCTCGGATTGACGGCCCGCAGCCCGCGGTAGATCGAGAACGCCTGCACCGGCGCCGCCGCGGTCCAGCGCTGGGAGGGAACGACCTGGAAGGCGTCCCCGGCGTGGACGTACTCCACGATGCGGGCCACCATGCCCTCGAAGTCCTCCCGGGGCATGTTGCTCTCGAAGGCGGGCATCACCCGGTCGGCAGACGGCGGGCGGGCGGGGCGCGGGACCGGGCCGGCGAGCCGCCAGCGGACCTCGGCGATCGCGTCGACGGCGGCTCGATAGGACGCGTCGAGGCCGGCGGCGTCGTCGGCGTAGACGTTGGCGAGGATGGTGACCGTGTGCTTGAGGTGGTCGAAGACCACGAGCACGTCGGACAGCATCAGCGCGAGGTCCGGAAGGCCGACGGGATCGGGGTTCGGCGGACCCAGCGGCTCGACGGTCCGCACGAGGTCGTAGCCGAAGAGGCCGACGGCGCCGCCCGCGAACGGCGGCAGGTCCGGCAGCGGCGCCTGCCGGTAGCGGCCGACCTCGGCGGCGGCGAGCGCGTACGGGTCCCCGCCGTCGTCCAGCGACCAGCGCACGACGCTGCGCGGGCGGAAGCCGATGAACGAGTAGCGGCCGACGCGCTGGCCCTGGTCGGCGGACTCGAGCAGGAACGACGGCTCGGCGCCGCGGAGCTTCAGGAACGCCGAGACCGGCGTCTCGCAGTCGTCGATGAAGGAGTGGCGCAGCGGGATGAGGTTGTAGTCGCCGGCGAGCGCCCGGGCCTCGGCGAGCGACGGAGCGACGGCAGGGGCGTCAGCGGCGACGGCCATCGAGCACCCGCTCGGCGTCGGCGAGCGCCAGGCCGCGCGCGGCCAGCAGCACCTCGAGGTGGTAGAGGACGTCGGCGGCCTCCTCGGCGACGCGGTCGTCGCTCTCCTCGCGGGCGGCGCGGGCGACCTCCTCGGCCTCCTCGCGGACCTTCTCCCCGATCCGGACCGGGTCGGCGAGCAGCGCCGCCGTGTACGAGCCGTCCGGGCGCTCGACGGCGCGGGCGGCGATCGTGCGCTCGAGCGCGGGCAGCACTTCGTGCGGCGCCGCCGGCTCGAGATCGCCGCGGTGAAAGCACGTCCGCTCGCCGGTGTGGCAGGCCGGCCCGGCCGGCTCGGCCAGCGCGAGCAGCGTGTCCCCGTCGCAGTCGTAGCGCAGGGCGCGCAGGGCCAGCGTGTTCCCGCTGGTGGCGCCCTTGTGCCACAGCTGCTGCCGCGAGCGGCTGAAGAAGTGCAGCTCGCCGCTGGCGCGCGTGCGGGCGAGGGCCTCGGCGTTCATCCAGGCGACCATGAGGACCTCCCCGGTCCCCCAGTCCTGCACGACGCACGGCACGAGGCCCCGGTCGTCGTAGGCGATCTGCGCGTCGTCCATCGGACGGTCGATTGTAGGCGGACCCTCCGCCTGCGCGGTCACGCCGCCCGCGCGGGCACCGTGTCGGCCGGGGCCATCGCCGGGGCGGGCGCGGCGAACGATGGATGGGCCTGGTCGAGGTACCAGGAGAACATCCGGTCGACCGTGCGCTGGCCGCCGAGCCCCTTCAGCGCCGCCGTCAGCACCCGCGGCGGCAGCGCCGGGACCAGGCGCTGCATCGCCAGCGCGAACTCGTAGGCGTGGCGGTGCGAGGCGCTGAAGCGGGCGTAGCGCCGCAGCGCCGCCTCGCGATCGATGCGCCCGTGCAGGACGCCCCGCAGCTCCCGGCCGGCGGCGATGCCGAAGTAGAACGCGGTCCGGATTCCTTCGCCCGAGAGCGGGAAGCAGTGGCCCGCGCTGTCGCCGACGAAGAAGACCCCGTCCTGCGCCGCCGGGCGCAGCCGGTGCGGGAACCAGTTGCCCTGGTAGCGGACCGCCGGCCGTTCGAGCCGTCCGGCGAGGTCCTCCGTCGGCGCCCTGACGTGGTCGCGCGGCTCGTAGGAGCCCACGCCGATGCGCTGCTCGCCCGCGGCCGGGACGCTCCAGCCGTAGCCGCGGCGCACGAGCGAGCGGTCCACCCAGACCTCGAGGTCCTCGCCGCCGCCGTCGGGGTGCACCTCGAGGCCCCGGGAGATCGTCGCCTCCGGCGGCTGCACGTTCGGCCCCGGGCCGAGCACGCGGCGCCAGCCGAGCGCGTCGACGACCAGCGGCGCCTGGAGGTCGCCGCGATCGGTGCGGACGGTGTGCGGGTCGCCGAGGTGCCGTCCGCGGCCCGACGCCGGCGCCGCGACGCCCCGCCGGCGGCCCTGCACCTTCGCGGTCTCGAAGCGTGCGTCGCACTGTCGGTAGAGCTCCTCGCACAGCGTCCGGTAGTCGAACGACGACCACGACCACGGCAGCCGGTAGCGGGCCGATCCGTGCGGCGTGTGGAAGTGCATGTGCGGGATCTCCTGGCGGATCGCCCGCTGCACGCCCATCGCCTGCAGCCACGGCGTCGGCGCCGCGCACGCGGACGTCTGGCGCTCGCCGATCTCGTAGCGGTCGACGAGCAGGACGTCGGCGCCGCGGCGGGCCAGCTCGCGGGCCACGGCCAGGCCGGCGAAGCTCGCCCCGCAGATGAGGACGTCGGCCCGCGTGCCGTCCAGCGAGGTGCGGGCCGCCCCCCGCGCGGTCGCCCGGCGGGTCACGCCGCCCCCGCCGGGGCGCGGCGGGCCCCCACCAGCGCCCGCCCCACGTCCCACGGCGGGAGCGTCGTCCGGCGGCCGAGGACCTCGAAGCCGATGGCCTCGAGCCGGTCCAGCACGCCGAGGTAGACGGCGCGCGCGATCCGCATGCCCGGCCGGATCCGCGGCGGCACGGCCTCGACGGCCGCCGCCCCCTCGGCGAACAGCACCCGCGCCCGCGCGGTCTCGAGCGCGAGCAGCGCCTTCAGTCCGGGCGTCGCACGCCGGCGGGCGAGGTCGGCCTCGGCCACGCCGAAGCGCTCGCGATCCTCGCCGGGGAGGTAGACGCGGTCCAGCGTCCAGTCCTCGCGCACGTCGCGGATGAAGTTCGTGAGCTGGAAGGCCATGCCCAACCGGGCGAAGTCCTCGCGGCGCTCGTCGGGCGCCCCGAGCAGCGGCGCCATGATGCGTCCGACCGAGGCGGCGCTGCCGTTCATGTAGCCCTCGAGATCGGCGTAGGTGTCGATGCGCACCGGGTCGCAGTCGATCCGCATCGACGTCATGTAGACCTGCAGCTCGTCGAGCGCGAGCCCGTGGCGGCGCTCGGCGTCCACGAGCGCCGCGATCACGGGCTGCTCGGACGTGCCCGCGGTCCGGCCGTCGCGCAGCGCGGCCTCCCAGCGGTCCAGGGCGGCCCGCCGGTCGCTCGGCGCTGCGGGGCGCCGCGGGCCGTCGACGAGCTCGTCGGCGGTGCGGACGTAGCCGTACAGCGCGTGCACCGCCGGCCGCACGTCGGGCGGCAGGCGGCGCGTCGCCCAGTAGTAGGTTGGGTCGTGGCGGCGCTGCATCCGCCGGCACGCCTCGTAGGAGGCGCGCAGGCCAGGCTCCATCACCGCCCTACCCTCTCCTCGAGCAGACCTCATGCCGCCACAGTCAATCAGGACCGCGGGACCGCGCGCGTGACCGGGCTGCTCGACCGCCGGCTGATCTACGTGACGGGCAAGGGCGGCGTCGGGCGCAGCACGGTCGCCGGGGCGCTGGCCCTGGCCGCCGCCGCCCGCGGACGGCGCACGATCGTCTGCGAGGTCGCCGAGCAGGCGCGGCTCGTGGCGCACACGGGGCGCGGCCGCGCCCCCGGCGCCGAGGAGCGGCTCGCCGACGGGCTGTGGGCGACCACGATCGATCCCCAGAAGGCCCTCGAGGAGTGGCTGGCGGTGCAGGTCGGCTCACGCGCGATCGTCCGGCCGCTGGCGGCGAGCAACGGGTTCCAGTACTTCGTCGCCGCCGCGCCGGGCGCCAAGGAGCTCGTCACGATCACCAAGGCATGGGAGCTGGCGCAGCCGCAGCGCTGGAGCAAGCGCGCCGCCGGCTACGACCTCGTCGTCGTCGACGCGCCGGCCTCCGGCCACGGCCTCGGCATGCTGCGGACGCCCGGCACGTTCGGGGACATCGCCCGCGTCGGCCCGATCGGGTCGCAGTCCGAGAAGGTGCGGACGTTCCTCGCCGACCCCGACGCCGCCGGCTACGTCGTCGCCGCACTCGCCGAGGAGACCCCGGTCAACGAGGCGCTCGAGCTCGAGGCGGCCTTCGCGGCGCGGATCGGGCTCGAGCTCGACGCGATCGTCGTCAACCGGATCGTCCGGCCGCCCTTCACGGCGGCCGAGCTGCGAGCGGTCGAGGGCGCCGCCGGGAGCACTCCGGACGCCGCTGCTGCCCTGCGCGCCGCCGTCACCGTCCAGCACCGGGCCGCCGGCCAGCGCCGGCAGCTCGCCCGCCTGCGCCGCGGCGCGCGGGCGCCGGTGATCACCCTTCCGTTCGTGCCCGGCGGCGTCGGCCTCGACGAGATGGCCGAGCTTGGGCAGACCCTGGCGCAGCGGCTGGCGCGGGCCGGCGCGGCATAGCCCCGCGCGGTCCTGGGCACTGTTGCCGGCGGGCTGGGCAGCGGTGGACCAGGCAGCGCGGCCTGCCTCGGCTCGGATCTGCGCGCGCCGCGCCCCGGCCCGGCGGTCGCGGTCGATGACGTGCGAGGCGCCCCGCCTGCGCAGTCTTGCCGCTCATCGGCGGAGTTCCGTGCGCAGGTCGCCGCAAAGCCTCGTCGACCTTGGGCTGTCCTGCCGCAGATCGGGGCGCTCCGACGGCCCGGCCGAGCACCTGGGCCTGGAACGACGCATAGTGGGACGCTGGCAGCCCAGCCGTGTTACGGAACTGCGCATCGGCCGGATCCGGCCCCGCGCGCCCACGCGTCGGCCTGCTGCACGCCCCGCGCCGGCCCCCCGCGTCCGCACCAGCCCATGCGGACACCCTCGCTCAGCGCCGGGTCATCCACCAGGCCTCGGTGCGGTGCGGCACCGCAACGGTCGCCGTGCCGTTCTGCGTGGCCCGGTCGATGACCGCGGCGGCGGCGCCGAGCACCTCGGCGCGGTCCGCGGCGGACAGCATCGCCACGTGGCTCCACGAGCCCGCCTGCGCCAGCATCGCGTCCCGGCCAGTCGCGTGCACGACGGTCTCCGTCGCCGTCGTCGGCGGCATGAAGCCGGCCGGCGCGTCCAGCGGCGCCCGCCACGCGCCGTCTTCGGCCCGGTTGGCCGCCGGCA
>CAZEKK010000199.1:2045-5504 GCA_964512905.1 uncultured Solirubrobacteraceae bacterium | reverse complement strand
CGATCGCGACGCCGGTGCGGCCGACCTCGCCCAGGCAGCGCGGGTTGTCGGAGTCCAGGCCGAGCTGCGTCGGCAGGTCGAAGGCCATGCTCAGGCCGGTCGACCCGTGCTCGAGCAGGTACTTGTAGCGCTCGTTGGACTCGCGCGCGCTCGCGTAGCCCGCGTACTGGCGCATGGTCCACAGCTGCGAGCGGTACATGTCCGGATGGACGCCGCGGGTGTACGGGAACGCGCCAGGCTCGCCGAGATCGAGCGGCCCGGGGGTGTCGGCGGCGTCGTAGACGGGCTTCACCTCAATTCCGGAGTCGGTGAAGCGGCGCGGATCGTCGGGGCCGACGATCGGGGCGATGGTGCGGTGCTCGGGTGCGGTGGCCATGGCCGCAGGGTACCGGCGGGGTTGTCAGCGCCGCAGGCCGGGGCGGGCCGAGCGGACCGTCCGACTCCCGGCGGGGTCGCTGACGGCGGCCGGCACCGTCACCGGAGCCCGGGCGGGCGGCGGGTAGCCTTCAACGCATGATCGTCCGCGTGCGCCTCTTCGCGATGCTGCGCGAGCGCGCCGGGACGCGAGAGCTCGAGCTCGACCTGCCCGACGGCGCCCGGGTGCGCGACGCCCTCGCCGCGGTGGACGACCTAGCCGGCGGCCTGCCGCTCGTCATGGCCGTCAACCGCGAGTACGCCGACGCCGACGCTCCGCTGGCCCCCGGGGACGAGCTTGCCCTGATCCCTCCGGTCTCGGGCGGAGCCCCCGAGCCCCACGTGCGCGTGACCGCCGATCCGCTCGCCCTCGATCCGCTCCGGGTCCGCGTCCGCGATCCGCGGGCGGGCGCGGTCGTCACCTTCGAAGGCGTGACCCGCGAGGTGCCGCGGCTGGAGTACGAGGCCTACGCCGAGATGGCCGAGCCGAAGATGCGCGCGATCGTCGCGGAGGCCATCGCCCGCCACGGGCTGTGCGCGGCGGCTGCCGAGCACCGCGTCGGTCCCGTGGCGCTGTCGGAGCCGTCGGTCGCCGTCGCCGTGTCGGCCCCGCACCGCGGCGAGGCGTTCGCCGGGGCGCGCGAGATCATCGACCGGCTCAAGGCCGAGGCGCCGATCTGGAAGCGCGAGGTCACAGAGGACGGAGCGGCATGGGTGGAGGGAACGGCGCCGGCCTGAATACGGCGCTGCGGGCGCTGCCCTCGGTGCAGTCGCTGGCGTCGCAGCTCGACGCGGCGCCGGCGCTGGCGGTCGGTGCCGCCCGGGAGGTGATCGCGGCGCGCCGGGCCGAGCTGCGCGACGGCGGGGCCGCGGCCCGGTCGCCGGCCGAGGAGGCGGCGACCCTGCTCGCCGCCGCCCGGGAGGCGCTGGCCGGCGCCGAGGCGCCGTCGCTGCGCCGGGTGCTCAACGCGACCGGCGTGATCGTCCACACGAACCTCGGTCGTGCGCCGCTGGCGCCGCCGGCTCGCGCGGCCGTCGCCGCGGCGGCCGCGGGATACGCGAACCTCGAGTTCGACCTCGAGGCCGGCGAGCGCGGGTCGCGCCAGGTTCACGTCGAGGGCCTCCTGTGTGAGCTGACCGGCGCGGAGGCCGCGCTGGCGGTCAACAACTGCGCGGCGGCGACCCTGCTCGCGGCGGCGGCGCTGGCGGGCGACGGCCGCGGGATCGCCGTCTCCCGCGGCCAGCTCGTTGAGATCGGCGGGTCGTTCCGGATCCCGGACGTCATCGCCCAGTCCGGCGCGCGGCTGGTCGAGGTGGGGACGACGAACCGCACGCGCCGCGCCGACTACGAACGGGCCGTGGCCGCCCGGGCGCCCGCCGTCGGCGCCATCCTGCGCGCGCACCCCTCGAACTTCCGCACGCTCGGGTTCGTCGAGGAGGTGGGCATCGAGGCGCTGTGCGCGCTCGGCCCGCCGGTGATCGACGACCTCGGCTCGGGTGCCCTGGCCGAGGGCATCGCGGCCCTGCGCGACGAGCCGCCCGTGCGCCGCTCGGTGGCCGCCGGGGCCGCGCTCGTCTGCTTCTCGGGCGACAAGCTGCTCGGCGGGCCGCAGGCCGGCCTGATCGTCGGCCGGGCCGGCGCGGTGGCGGCGGCCCGCTCCCATCCGCTGGCACGGGCCGTGCGGATCGACAAGCTGTCCCTCGCTGCACTTGCCGCGACCCTGCGGCTGTACCGCGATCCGGAGCGTGCCCGGCGCGAAATCCCCGTGCTGGCGATGCTCGATGCCGCCGAGGCCGACCTGGCGGCGCGCGCCGAGCGGATGCGCGCGGCTCTCGCCGCCGCCGGCGTCGCCGCCGACGTGGTGCGGGCCGCCGCCAAGGTCGGTGGCGGGGCGCTCCCGCTGCTCGAACTCGACGGCCCCGCGGTGGCGGTCGAGCCCGGGCCGGCCGGCGCCGATGCCGTCGCGGCGGCCCTGCGCACCGGAGAGCCCGCCGTGGCGGCCCGGATCGCCGACGGGCGTCTGCTCCTGGACCCGCGGACCCTCGACGACGACGAGGCCGTGGCGGCGGCCGGCGCCGCGGGTGCGGCGGTCGCGGAAGCGGCGAGCGAGGGCCGGGTCGGCGCGGCGTCCCGCTGGCCGTCCTGATGGACGCCGCCCCCGCCGCGCCGACCCCGCCCCCGCTCACGCTCGGGACGGCGGGCCACATCGATCACGGCAAGACCATGCTCGTGGCGGCCCTCACCGGCGTGAACACCGACCGTCTGCCGGAGGAGCGGTCGCGCGGCATCTCGATCGAACTCGGCTACGCGCCGCTCGTGCTGCCGTCGGGGCGACGGCTGTCGGTCGTCGACGTGCCCGGCCACGAACGGTTCGTGCGCACGATGGTCGCCGGCGCGAGCGGCATCGACTGCTTCCTCATGGTCGTCGCCGCCGACGACGGGGTGATGCCCCAGACCCGCGAGCACGCCGCGGTGCTGGCCGGCCTGGGCGTTCGCGACGGCGTCGTCGCGGTCACGAAGGCCGACCTCGCCGACCCCGCGGATGCGGCGGAGCAGGCGGCCGCGCTGCTGCCGGGCGCCGAGGTGCTGGCGGTCTCGGCGCGCACGGGCGCCGGGATCGCCGCGCTGGGCGCCGCGCTGGACCGCGTGGCGGCTCGTCTGCCCGGCCGGGCGGCGCCGACCGGCGCCGAGGCGGATCCGGCCCGGCTGCACGTCGACCGCGTCTTCACGATCCGTGGCGCCGGCACGGTGGTCACCGGCACCCTGTGGTCGGGCACCGTCGGCCGGGGCGACACGCTCGACCTCCTTCCGACCGGCCGGCGCCTGCGGGTCCGGGGCGTCCAGGTCCACGACGAGGCCGTGCCGCGGGCGGCGGCCGGCCAGCGGGTCGCCGTCAACGTCGTCGGGGTTGAGGTCGGCGACGTGGCGCGCGGCGACGTGCTCGCGGGCCACGGCGCGGGCCTGGCCCCGAGCTACGTGGTCGACGCGGCGCTCGACCTCCCGCCGGCGGCGCGCGACCGGCTCGACCACGGGACGCGCGTCCA
>CAZEKK010000199.1:0-1945 GCA_964512905.1 uncultured Solirubrobacteraceae bacterium | reverse complement strand
CCCGCGCCGCCGCCGCTCTCCGCGGCGGCGCTCGCGGTCGAGGCCGCTCTGCGGGAAGCGGGCGCGGCGCCGCCGCTGGATCGCGACCTCGGCGCCACGGACGCCGAGCTCGCCGCGCTGCGGGCCGCGGGCCGGGCGGTCCGGCTCACGCCGACCATGCACGTCCACGCCGCGGCGCTCGAGGAGGTGCGCGCCCGCGTGGTCGCCCGGATCGAGGCCGACGGCGCCGTGACCCTCGCCGGCCTGCGCGACGATCTCGGCACGACCCGCAAGTACGCGCAGGCCTACCTCGAGCGGTTCGACGACGAGAAGCTCACGCTGCGGCGCGGCGATGCCCGGGTCTTGCGGCGCCGCCATCGCGAGGCGTCCTGACGGCAGCCGTCCGCGCAGGCCGCGGGCAGCGCCCGTCCGCCGGTGCGCGGGCGTGCGTCGCGCCGGCCGGCGTTGCGGTGTCACGAATCCTCGGCTGCCCGGACGAAGCCATTACCGACCGCGAAACTCGGCCCCGGCGGCCTTGCCTCGCTGCGTCGCGTCCCGCACCATCGTCGAGGCCATGACAGACACAACCGCAGACGTCCCGCTCTCCTCCCCGGCGCCGCTCGTCGCCCGCGTCGCCGCCGGCGTCGCCGCCGCCGCGGCGCTCGTCGGGGTGGCCGTGCTGATCGCCGCGGTCGTTCCCGGCCGGACGCTCGGCCAGGAGGGGCTCGTCGTGGCCTGGTTCGTCGCCGGGGGCTTCATCCTCGGCAAGCTCGTCAAGCATCGGGCCGACCTGCGGCCGTTCGTGCGCGCCGGCCTCGTGGCCTCCGCGCTCGCGGTCGCGGCCGGCTACCTCGCCTGACCCCGTTCCGGAGGCTCCCCGTGTCCGCAAACGCACCTGCCGCTCCTGCCCCGCCGCCCCGCCGCCCGCTTCCCGTTGCGGCGCGCATCGTGCTCGCGCTCGTCCTGGCCGCCGCACTGGTCGGCAGCACGATCCTCGTCGTCGGGCAGCTCCTGCCGGGCGGGGAGACGGCGAAGATCGTCATGGCCGTCGTGTGGCTGGGCGCCTTCGGCTTCGGCATCGGCAAGCTCGTCAAGGGCCGGCCCGACCTGCGGATGGCGACCCGCGCCGCGGTGCTGCTGGGGGCGGGCGGCATCGCCGCATGGTGGGCGCTGTCGCTGCGCGGCGCGACGGTCGACGAGACCCTCGTCTCGGTGCCGCCGCCCGCGGCAAGCCAGGCCGCGGACCCGGCCGCAACTCCGGCAGCGCCGCCGCCCACGAGCGCCGCGCCGGCCCCGCCGGCCGGGCCGAGCCTCGTCTCGACCGGCACCTTCCGCAGCCTCGAGCACGCGACGAAGGGCAGCGCCGAGATCGTCAAGCTGGCCAACGGCGGCACGGTCCTGCAGCTGCGCGGGTTCGCCACCGATCCGGGCCCCGACCTCAAGGTCTACCTGTCCACCGACGACTCGGCGTCGACGTTCGTCGACCTCGGCGGGCTCAAGGGCAACGAGGGCAACCAGCGCTACCCCCTGCCGGACGGCACCTCGACCCGCCGCTACGACACCGTGCTCATCTGGTGCCGGTCGTTCTCGGTCGGCTTCGGCGCCGCCGACCTGAAGCTGGCGTAGGACGGAGCGCCGGCGGGCGGCCGGCACGCGGCGGTTCGGGTGCCGCGGCCGCGCCGTCGCCGGTGCTACGCCTGCGCCGCCTCGACCCGGTCGGCGATCAGGTCGGCGATCGCCAGCGATGCCGTCGCGGCGGGCGAGGGGGCGTTGCGGACGTGGACGGCGCCGGCGGCCTCCGAGACGACGAAATCGTCGACCAGCGCCCCGTCGCGCGCGATCGCCTGGGCGCGCAGCCCGGCGAACGCGAAGGAGAAGTCCGCGTCCCGCAGCGCGGGCACGAACCGGGCCGCGGCGGCGGCGAAGGCGCGCCGGCTCGCGGCCAGGCGGACCTCGCCGAGCGCCG
>CAZEKK010000198.1:2418-5554 GCA_964512905.1 uncultured Solirubrobacteraceae bacterium | reverse complement strand
AAGCGGTCCATGTCGCGGGCGTGGACGGCGGCGACGAAGTGGCTGGTGAACTCCTCGATGCTCGTGCGGCGGACGGCGAGGCTGGGGCTGAACGTTCGAAGGTAGTGCGCGATGGCGTGGAGGAGATGGGTCTTGCCGACGCCTGGCGGTCCGTAGATGAAGAGGGGGTTGTAGGCGGTGCCGGGCAGCTCGGAGACGGCCAGGGCGGCGGCATGCGCGAGATGGTTGCCCGCGCCGATCACGAACTGGTCGAAGGTGTACTTCGGGTTCAGATCGGGCTCGCCGCCGCCGGTGGTGCTGGGTGCTCGTCTCGTCTGGGCTGCAGAGTGGGATTCTCCAGCGGCGCGGAGATCGACGGTGACGGCAGGCCCGAGCACGGCTGCGGCGCACGCCTGGAGGACACGTCCGAACCGCTCACGCACCCAGGCCGCGTCAGCGGGCGTCTCGATGGTCAGGACGATGCCGTCGAACGCGTGCCAGCGCAGCGGGGCGAGCCAGAGGTCGTGGGTGGACTCGGGTACTGCGCGACGCAGGTGGGACTGGATCTGGCTCCAGTGGTCGGTGGTGGCTTCGGGCACGAGCAGGCACCCCGTGTGGGGCAGGTCCGGCGGGCTGATCGGGAGGAGGGCGCCTGGGCACCCGGCGGCGCGAATATAGCAGCGGGTTCCGGGCCCGAACGGACGTGCGGATGCCCGTGACGCACGGTGTCCGCAAATCGCGGAGAATCCGTGGCCGGTCGATGTCGACGGTGCTGTGGACAGCGTGTGGGGGGGCGCGGTCGCGACCGCTCGCCTATACTGGCGGCCGCCGGCCTCCAGTCCGTCCGTCCCTCATGAAGCGCACGTACCAGCCCAAGAAGCGCAAGCGCGCCCGCACCCACGGTTTTCGTGCGCGCATGCGCACGCGCGCAGGCCGGCGCCTCCTGAAGCGCCGGCGGGACAAGGGCCGCCAGCGCCTGACTCCCTGAGGCGCGGCGTGGGAGCGAAGCGTGCTGCGCGACGGGGGCGGCTGTCCCGAAGCGCAGACTTCGATCGTGTCTACCGCCAAGGCCGCGCGCAGTCCAACCGGTTCTTCGTCGTGCATTCATTTCCCCGCAACGCCGGCGAGGCACCTCGCCTCGGCCTGTCGGTGTCGCGCAAGGTGGGCGGCGCGGTTGACCGCAACCGGGTCAAGCGGCTCCTACGGGAGGCGTTCGATTTGGAGCGATCGGATGGGCCAGCGGCCCACGACGTGGTCGTCGTCGCGCGCCCGGAGGCAAAGGTTCTGGCCGAACAGGAGGGCCTTGCCGGCGTTCGCCGGGAGCTTGAACCTCTGCTGAGAGGTCTGACGGAGCGGCCTGGGGACGCGAGGGAGCAGCAGTGAGCGCCTGGCTGCGGCGTGCGGCGGTGCTGCCGATCACGGCCTATCAGCGGCTGATCTCGCCGCTGATTCCGGCACGCTGCAAGTACGAGCCGTCGTGTTCGCGCTACGCCGCGCAGGCGATTCGGGACTTCGGCATACTCCGCGGCTCGGTCCTGGCGGGCTGGCGCCTGCTGCGCTGCAACCCGTGGAGTCACGGCGGGTTCGATCCGGTCGAGGCGCAGACGCTCTTTGCGCCGCCACGCGATCCTGCCCGGGCGCCCTGATCCGTGTACGTCTTCGCCAACATCCTTCAGCCGCTGATCGACCTCACCGAGGCGATCATGAAGTTCTTCCACGACCAGGTCGGCTTCGGCTGGGGCCTGTCGATCATCGCCCTCACGGTCGTGATCCGCGCCGCGCTCCTGCCGCTGACGCTGCGGCAGTCGAAGTCCATGCAGTCGCTGCAGCAACTGCAGCCAGAGATCAAGGCGCTCCAGGCGAAGTACAAGGACGACAAGCAGCGCCTCAACCAGGAGATGATGAAGTTCTACCAGGAGAACAAGGTCAATCCCTTGGGCTCCTGCCTGCCGCTCCTGCTGCAGCTTCCTTTCTTCCTGGCGCTGTTCTACATGCTGCGGAAGGACTTGAAGATCGACATCTGCCCGGGAGTGCAGGACTACGCGGCGTCGATCGACAAGAGCCTGTCGAATGTCACCTGCAGCCAGTTCTTCGCTTCGCCAGCAGGGTCGGATTCGCCCGACAAGGGCGACGAGTCGTTCCTCTTCATTCCAGACCTGACCGCCAAGGCGACCGGTGCCGTCTTGGTCGCCCTGATCGTGCTCTACGTCGGGTCGCAGCTTGCCTCGAGCCTGCTGATGACCGCGACCGCGGACAAGAACCAGCGCCGGATCATGCTCGCACTGCCGTTCGTCTTCGTGGTCTTCGTGATCAACTTCCCCGCCGGCTTGCTGGTCTACTGGATCACGACGAACTGCTGGACGATCTTGCAGCAGCAGATAGTGAAACGAACGGTGGGGCCGATACGACCGCCCGTCGCAGCTGCGGCGGGCGCCGGCGACGGGGGTTCGGGGCCTTCGCTCAAGAGCGGCATCGCTGGCTTGCTCGGTCGCGACAGCGCACCGGCGGGTGACGGCGAGTCGGTGGCATCCAAGAGCGGCAAGGGGGCGAAGGAGCCCAAGGAGGCGAAGGAGCCCAAGGCATCCAAGGACGGCCAGTCGAACGGCAAGCCCGAGACTTCGCCGGCAAAGCCGCCACCTCCGCCGCGGCGCAAGAAGAAGCGTTCGGGACGGCGCCGGTGAGCGCCGATTCGCCCGCCGAGCGGCTCCGCGGTCTGCTGGACGAAATCGTCGAGGCCTACGACCTCGATGCCGAGGTGATCGTTGAGGAAGACGAGGCCGCGATCCGCGGTGTGCTCGAGGGCGACGACCTGGGCATCGTGATCGGACGCCACGGCCAGACGATCGACGCCCTCGAGCACCTCGCTTCGCGGATCGCATTTCCGGGGGGCGCTGCGGGGCGGAAGCGGGTGCAGGTCGATGCCGCGGGATACCGGGCGCGGCGCGAGGAGGCGCTGCTGCGCCAAGCCGACCGCGCCGCTGGAGAGGCAATACGGTTTGGACGGCCCGTGGCGCTGGACGCGATGGCGGCCAACGAGCGCCGGATCGTCCATGAGCACCTGCGCGATCGCCACGACGTCGAGACCTACTCCGAGGGCGACGAACCGGACCGGCATCTCGTGGTGGCGCCGCTGACCTGAAGGAACCCGCCGGTCGCG
>CAZEKK010000198.1:0-2318 GCA_964512905.1 uncultured Solirubrobacteraceae bacterium | reverse complement strand
GTGGAGAGCGTCGCCCGCAAGTGCGAGGCGATCCGCCGGACTGCGGCTGCCGCGGGCCTGGCCAACGTCAGCGTCGTCTGCGCCCGGGCCGAGGGGTGGCCGGCCGGACGCACGGCGCACGATCTCGTGACCGCCCGCGCCCTGGCGCCGTTGCCGGTGGTCTTGGAATACGCGGCCCCGCTGTTGACCGTAGGTGGTGCCGTCGTGGTCTGGCGGGGGCGCCGCGACCCTGACGAGGAATTGGCTGCGGCCCGGGCCGCAACCGAACTCGGCCTCGAGCTGGAGGAAGTGACGCGCACGGCCCCGTTCCCGAGCGCTCGTCACCGTCATCTTCACACGTTCCGCAAGGCGGCCCAGACCCCGGATCGCTTCCCGCGCCGGCCAGGCCAGGCCCGCAAGCGGCCGCTGGGTACGGCGCGGCTCGGGTGACATCTGCCTGCGCAACGGCAGCCAACGCCACGGGATTGCCGCATGGTGCGACCTTCATGCCGCGAAATGACCTCGAGGCGCGCACGGCGCCGACCGCCGCGCCGCGGGCATCGCTACCGTGGCCAGTCGATGGGAATCGTCTACGCGATCGCGAACCAGAAGGGCGGCGTGGGCAAGACCACGACCGCAGTGAACGTTGCCGCCTGCGTCGCCGAGGCCGGCTACCAGACGCTGCTCGTGGATATCGATCCGCAGGCGAATGCCACCGTCGGGCTCGGACTGCCCAAGGACGCAGATCCGAACGTCTACGACGTCGTCAGCGGCGATGCCGCCACCGCTGACGCCATCCGCCCGGCGGACGTCGACAACCTCGACGTGCTGCCGTCCAGCCCCGATCTTGCCGGCGCGAACGTCGAACTGCCGCGGTCGGCGGGATCGGAGGTCGTGCTGCGGAAGGCGCTCGCCGGCATCCGCGACCAGTACGACTTCGTGTTCCTGGACTGCCCGCCGTCGCTCGGACCGCTCACCGTCGCGGCACTCGTAGCCGCTGACCGGGTGATCGTTCCCGTCCAGACCGAGTACTTCGCGCTCGAAGGCCTCGCGGGCCTGCTGGACACCGTCAAGCTCATTCAGCGCCAGCTCAATCCGCGCCTGACCGTCGCGGGAATGCTCCTGACCATGCACGATGGGCGCACACGCCTGGCACAGGACGTCGAGCGCGAGGTCCGTGAGCACTTCCCCGAACTGGTTTTCGACACGGTCATCCCCCGAAACGTTCGGCTGAGCGAGGCGCCGGGCTTCGGGCGGCCGGTGATCCACCACGATCCGGCGTGCGTCGGCTCCGAGGCGTACTTCGAACTGGCGAAGGAGGTTGCCGCGCGTGGCTGACCGCGAGCGCGGCATGGGCCGCGGCCTGGCGGCGATTCTGTCGGCCTCCGACCTCGAGGAGTCGGCCGACGAGCTGCGGTCGCTGCCGGTCGAGCTGATTCGCCCGAACCCGCGGCAGCCGCGCCGGTCGTTCGATCCAGAGGCGCTGGCGTCGCTGGCCAGCTCGCTTCAGGACCGCGGCGTGCTGCAGCCGGTGCTCGTCCGGCCCATTCCCGGCGGTCGCTACGAGCTGATCGCCGGGGAGCGGCGGTGGCGCGCCTCTCAGATGGCGGGGCTGGACGAGATCCCCGCGATCGTGCGCCCGGAGGGTGATGCGGCCGCGCTGGAGCTCGCACTCATCGAGAACATGGTGCGCGAGGATCTCAACCCGGTGGAGCAGGCGCGGGCGTGCGCGGCGCTCGTCGAGGAGCTTGGGCTGACGCGCGAGGAAGTCGGGCGCCGCGTGGGCCGCAGCCGCGTGGCCATGTCGAACCTCTTGCGCCTCCTCGACTTGCCGGACGAGGCCCTGGACCGCATTGCCCGGGGTGAGCTCACAGAAGGCCACGGTCGCGCGCTGCTGACCGCACCCGATCATGAGGCCCGGCGCCGTCTGGCCGCCGAGGCGGCCAGCGCCGGCTGGTCGGTGCGCGACCTCGAGGCGCGCGCGCGGCGAGCCGGAACCCCGGACGCGACAGCCAAGCGGAAGCCCGCCGACCCGCACCCCGACGAGGCCGATGCCATGGGACGGGTCGAGGATGCCCTCGGGGCTGCGCTGGGGGCCGGGGTGCGGGTCAGGCGTCACGGCGCGGGCTACCGGATCACGGTCGACGTCGAGACCCTCGAGGACGCGAGCGCGATGGCCCGCCGGGCCGCACGGCAGCGCTGAGCGGCGCCGTGCCGGGCTGCGCCGTGCCGATACACTGCCTGCCGTCTGCGGGCGATTAGCTCAGCCGGTTAGAGCGCTTCTCTGATAAGGAAGAGGTCCCAGGTTCGAGTCCTGGATCGCCCATCACACGTTGGCA
>CAZEKK010000197.1:0-5597 GCA_964512905.1 uncultured Solirubrobacteraceae bacterium | reverse complement strand
CTGCCGATCGCCACCGCGCTGATCGGGGTGATCATCGGCCTGTCGGGCATCACGCTGCTCACGCATCTCGTCGAGGTCCCCACCTCCGCCGCGACGCTCGCGCTCATGCTCGGCCTCGGGGTCGGGATCGACTACGCGCTCTTCATCGTCACCACCCACCGGGAGACGCTCGCCCGCGGCATGGAGCCCGCGGAGTCGACCGCCCGTGCGGTGGCGACGTCGGGCGGTGCCGTGCTGTTCGCCGGCTGCACCGTCGTGATCGCGGTCTTGTCGCTCGGCGTCGCCGGCATCCCGATTCTCACGACGCTCGGCGTGACGACCGGCCTGATGGTGGCGCTCGCGATGGTCGTCGCGCTGACGCTGCTGCCCGCCGTGCTGGGCCTCCTTGGCGCGAAGATCAACGCGCTGCCGCTGCCGGGCCGCAAGCCAGGCAAGCCGCTGGACGTCTCGCGCAGCCGCTGGGCGAGGTTCGCGGAGTGGATCATCCGCCACCCGCTCGTGTCGGTCGTGATCGCGCTGACGATCCTCGTCCCGCTCTGCATCCCGGCGTTCTCGCTGAAGTTCGGCCAGCCGGACACCGGCCAGCTCCCGACGGACCTGACCGCGCGCCAGGCCTACGACGACCTGACGACCGGGTTCGGCGTCGGCGCCAACGGGCCGATCGTCCTGGCGACGTCGAGCACCAAGGCGACGAGCGCCTCGGACCCAGCGCTCACGACGCTGCGCGCCGACGTCCAGAAGACGAGCGGCGTCGCGAGCGTGTCGCCGGTCGTGGTCGACGCCAAGGGCACGATCGGAACGTTCACCGCGATCCCCACGACCGCGCCGTCGGACTTCGCCACCCAGGATCTCGTGAACACGCTGCGCGACACCACGATCCCGCAGGCCACCGAGGGCTCGGAGGTGAGCGCCTACGTCGGCGGATCCACCGCGGGCTACATCGACCTCGGCACCGAGATCTCCGACACGCTGCCCGAGACCATCGCCGTGATCATCGGCCTCGCCTTCGTCCTGCTGATGATCGCCTTCCGCTCGGTGCTGATCCCGCTCAAGGCGGCGGCCTGCAATCTCCTGTCGATCGGCGCGGCCTACGGCGTGGTGGTGATGGTCTTCCAGTACGGGTGGTTCTCGAGCCTGGTCGGCCTCGAGGGCGAGGTCCCGATCGTCAGCTTCCTGCCGCTGCTGATGTTCGCCGGGCTGTTCGGGCTCTCGATGGACTACGAGGTCTTCCTCATGAGCCACGTGCAGGCTCACCACCAGGCGGGCGAGTCGAATCGGACGTCGCTGGTGCGCGGCCTGGCCGAGAGCGCCCGGGTCATCACGGCGGCGGCGCTCATCATGGTCAGCGTCTTCGCCTCGTTCATCCTCAACGGCGACCCCACGATCAAGCAGTTCGGCGTCGGCCTGTCGGTCGCGGTGATCATCGACGCGACCGTCGTGCGCTGCCTGCTCGTCCCGGCCGTCATGTGGCTGCTGCAGAACGCCGCGTGGTGGATGCCGAGGTGGCTGCACCGCATCATCCCGCGCATCAGCATCGAGGGGCACGGCTACTTCGCCGATCGCGACGCGGGCCGCACGACGCCGCCCGCCCCCGACTCGGCCTGACGGCGATCGCCCGCGCGCCCGCGGTCTCGGCTGCGATGATGGCGTCATGCCGAGCATCGGGCCGCTCGAGATCGCCGTCGTCGTCCTCGTGATCTTCCTGATCTTCGGGCCGCGGGGAATCAAGCGCCTCGCCGGTCGCAGCACCAAACGCCTGAAGGACACCGGCACCGCCGCGCTCGAGGCGGGCAAGGGCGCCAAGGAGTCCTTCGCGGCGCCGCCAACCGGCGAGGGACCCGCCGCGGAGGCTGGCCGCGCCGTGCGGACCGCCGGCGAGGCGGCGGCCGATGCCGGCCGGGGCGTCAAGGCCGGCCTCACCGGCGAGGCCGACGAGGCCCCGGCCTCCAGCGTCGGCGTCGCTGCCCAGAAGGCCGCCGAGCGGGTGCGCGCCGGCGGCGAGGCCGTGGTGGAGTCGGGCCGCGAGTTCCGCGGCGCGCTCGACCAGGAGGACGCGGACGGCACCGCCGACGCCGGCGCCCTGCCCCGCAGCGACGGCTGAGCAGTCCGTGGCGACTACGGCCCGGGAGGCCGGGGTGCTGCGGATGACGCAGGCCGGGTGCAGCAATACGCTGCGCGGATGGCCGGACCCAACCGTCCTCGCGTTGGCCTCGTGCTCGGGGCTGGCGGCGTGCTCGGCGGCGCGTGGCTGACCGGCGCCCTGCACGCCATCGCCACCGAGACCGGCTGGGATCCGGGGAGCGCCGAGCACATCGTGGGCACCTCGGCCGGATCGATGATCGGCGCGCTCGTGGCGTGCGGCGTGCCGCCCTGGTTCATGGTCGCCCACTCCGCCGGCGAGGACTTCGACGGCGTCAACGACCTGCGCGGCGCGAAGGCGGACGCCGCCGACCGCAGCGCCGGCGCCTCCTTCAAGCTGCATCCGGGCGTCAGCCTGGGGCCGGGATCGTGGCGACTGGCCCTGTCGTCGCTGGCCCGCCCATACCGGCACTCGCCCGCGGCGCTCGTCGCGGGGTGGCTTCCGCACGGGCCGGTCTCGACCGAGCCGCTCAAGGACACCGTGCGCCGGGTCTGCGCGGAGGAGTGGGCGCCGCACCCGGCGTTCTGGGCGATGACCGTGGACTACACGAGCGGTCGCCCGGTGGCGTTCGGCCGCGACGACGCTCCGCCCGCGGCGATCCCCGACGCGGTGGCGGCGTCCTGCGCGATCCCCGGCTTCTACCGGTCCGTCGAGATCGGCGGCCGCCGGTACGTCGACGGCGGGCTGCACTCGACGTCGAACCTCGACGTGCTCGCCGACGCCGGCCTGGACCTCGTGGTTTGCCTGAACCCGACGTCCTCGCTGCACGCCGGCGGCGGGGCGACGCTCGCCGAGCGCGCGGCGATGGCGATCCGGCAGGCCTCCGGACGGCGCCTGGGCGCGGAGGCCCGGCGGGTGCGCGCGACCGGCACCGAGGTGCTCCTCATCCAGCCGACCGTGCACGACCTCGACGCCATGGGCACGAACCTCATGAACCGCTCGCGGCGCCACGAGGTGATCGAGATTGCGGTCGAGACGATGACCGCCCACCTCCGCGAGACCGGGCTGGGTAAGCGCCTCGCCGCGCTCCCCGCCGGCTGCGACCCGCTCGTGCGCCGGCCCAGCGGCCCGCCCTCGTCGTGGCCGCCGTTTCACGAACTGGCCGGGCTGCGGTGGGCGGCCGCGAAGGCGGGCACGGGCGCCGCGAAGGCGGCGCGCCGTACGATGGCCGCGTGACCGTCGTCAAGATCAACGCGATCACCGTCCCGGCCGATCGGATGGCCGACTTCGAGGACCGGTTCGCCAGCCGCGCCGGCCTCGTCTCCGGGGCGCCCGGCTTCGAGGGCTACGAGCTGTGGCGACCGAACGACGGCCGCGACGTCTGCCTGGTCGTCACCCACTGGGCCGGCGAGGCGGACTTCCAGGCGTGGGTGGACAGCGACGCGTTCACCGCCGGCCACGCGCAGCACCGCGAGCGCGGGCCGGTCGGCACGGCGAGCGAGCTGTGGTCGTTCGACGTGATCGGGCGGGAGGCGGCACCGGGCGGCGGGTCTGGCGGCGGCGCCTAGCGCGCCCAGCCGAGCACGATCGAGGTCACCCGGTCCGCGTAGGGATCCGGGGGCGCCGGGTTGTGCGGTCGCCGGGCGTGCGGCGGGCAGGGCACGATGCCGTCGTTGAGCAGGGCGCCGGTGAAGAGGCCGAAGCGCAGCAAGCGCGAGCCGGTCCGGCGGCGGACCTGGAGCGGAGCGCCGTCCGAGCCGTCGCCGGTCACGCCCGGAAGACCGGCCCGAACCTCGGCCACGGTGGAGAGCAGCCCGAGGCCGTTCGCGGTGCGCCAGCGCCGCAGGGTCCTGAAGACGAGCGGATTGATGCGGCAGGCAGCCTGCTCACCGCCGACGCCGATCTCGGCCGCGCGACCGCCGCGGTACCGCACGGTGGCACGCTCGTAGCTGCCCGCCGCCCAGGTGCACGTCGGCGCCGCACCGGGCGTACAGCGGTCGGGCCTGCCCCAGCGGGCGCGCACCTGGGCCGGCGTCATCCCGGGTTTGATGCCGGCGATCGACACCAGCGGCACGATCGCCGTCGCCGCGGTGCGCGGCAGGCGTGCGTCGGCCGGCGGGCTGGCGAACAGTCCGAGGCAGACCAGGGCGGCGACAACGGAGCGGATCGAGGACATCACGCACGGGCCGCGATCGGAGGTGCGGCAGGCGGGACAGTAGATCAGTGATTCCGCTCGGTGCTCTGACGCGCCCGGCCGTGTCCGGCGCCGGTGCGGCCGCGGCGCGCATCTCCGCAGCCGCAGTCCCGCGAAGCGCCTGCGCTCGCACTGTCCCGTACCGCTCGTGCCGCCCGCTACCGCCGCTCGCCGGCGCCGGCCAGCGGGCGGGCGCCCGATTCGCCCTCGTCGGGCGCGTGCGCCGCCTCGGCCACCGGATCGTCGACGTGCGGGTTGCGCTTGTTGCGCACGAGCGAAGCCACGACGCCGACGCCGAGGATCGCCGCAATCACCGGAAGGCTGATCTCGGGCCCGATCTTGCCCACGAACTCCGCCGCGACCAGCTTCAGGCCGATGAAGATCAGCAGCGCCGCGAGCGCGGTCTTCAGGTAGTACAGCCGCTCGACCAGCTCGGCCACGAGGAAGAAGAGCGGCCGCAGGCCCAGCAGCGCGAACGCGTTGGCGGCGAAGACGATGTAGGCGTCGGAGGTGATCGCCAGGATCGCCGGCACCGAGTCGATGGCGAAGATCACGTCGACGATCGCGATCGCTACCAGGGCGGCGCCCGCCGCGGTGAGCAGCCGCTTGCCGCCGCGCTTGACGCTCAGCTTCCCGGGCGGGCCGTCGAGCGTGACCGGCAGCTTGGCCGCCAGCTTCTGCACCATCTCCTGCTCGGCGTCGTGATCGTGACGGTGGACGAACATCTTCCAGCCCGTCCAGATCAGGATCGCCGCGAAGACGAAGCCCACCCACGAGAACGCGTTCAGGGCGGCGGCGCCGACGATGATGAAGGCCAGGCGCAGGACCAGCGCGCCGACGATGCCGTAGGTGAGCAGGCGGTGGCGCTCGTTGATCGGAACCGCGAAGGCCGTGAAGACGAGCAGGAAGACGAAGACGTTGTCGAGCGACAGCGACTTCTCCACGAGGTAGCCGGCGAGGTAGGACTTGGCGTCCTCGCCGCTCCCGAACGCAAGCAGGATCCCGAAGAAGCCGAACGCGATGCCGATCCACACGACGCTCGCGATCGCGGCCTGGCGCAGGCTCATCTCGCCGCCGCGCCCGCGCACGATGAAGAGGTCGATGATCAGCAGCACGGCGATCGCGACGACGAGCGCGATCCACGGCGCGGCGGCCGAGGTGAAGATGGACGAGGCGATGGGCATGGAGATCCTTGGTTCGCGGTTGGGGATGCCGCGAAGGTTTCTCCGCCCCGGCAGGGCCGCGAGCACCGGGCACGAAGCCGTCCTGACGATGCTCGCCGTCGGGATACTTCCCTTCGACCCGACGCAGAATAGCGGAATC
>CAZEKK010000196.1:0-5627 GCA_964512905.1 uncultured Solirubrobacteraceae bacterium | reverse complement strand
CGAGCGGCTCAGCGACTTCGGGGTCGAGCGCGAGTAGGGTCCGCGCCCGACCGACTGGAACTCGCACTCTTCGCCATCCGGAGCTTTGCGGTCGCCCTCTGTTCGGGTGGATGGCGCCGCCGTCGGTGGCCGGCGCCATGGTCGGCGGCTATGCGTCCGGACGGGTGCCCGCTGACGTGCTGCCCGACGCGGCGCCCGATCTCGACGTGCTTCTCGTTGGCGCTGCCGCGTCCATCCCGGGGGCGCTGATCGGCTCCCGGCTGACCGGCCGGCTCTCCCAAGAGCAGCTCATTCGCGCGATCGCCTGGGTGCTGCTCGTCGCGGCCGCCGGCATCGTCGCGCAGATCGTCGCCTGACCGCGGCGGCCGCCGCGTAGGATCACCCGCATGGCCGATCTCCAGCAGGCGACGACCGAGCTGCTGCAGCGGCTCATCCGCTTCGACACCGTCAACCCGCCGGGGAACGAGCGGCCGGCGCAGGAGCATCTGGCGGGGCTGCTCGAGCCCGCCGGCTTCGAGGTGACGCTGCTCGAGGCGCAGCCGGGGCGCACGAACCTCGTCGCCCGGCTGCCGGGGCGGGCCGACGGGCCGCGGCTCGGCTTCCTCAGCCATGTCGACACCGTCCTCGCCGCGCCCGACGAGTGGACCCACGGTCCCTGGTCGGGCGACCTCGCCGACGGCTGCGTCTGGGGCCGCGGCGCCCTGGACATGAAGTCCCAGACCGCCGCCGAGATCGCCGCCGCGCTGCACCTCGCCGCATCGGGCTGGCGCCCGGCCGCGGGCGAGCTCGTCGTCATGGTGATGGCCGACGAGGAGACGGGCGGGCACCTCGGCGCCCACTGGATGACCGACCAGCACCCCGACCTCGTCCGCTGCGACTACCTGCTCAACGAGGGCGGCGGCGACTCCTTCACCTACGACGGCCGCCGGCTGTACGGGCTCGGCTGCGCCGAGAAGGGCGTCTTTCGCTTCGCCGTCACCACGACCGGCGTCGCCGGCCATGCCTCGGTCCCGAAGATGGGGGACAACGCGCTCCTGAAGATGGCGCCGATCCTCGAGCGCCTCGGCGCGCGCCAGCCGACCTTCGACGTGACCGAGGAGCCACGCGCGCTGCTCGCGGCGCTCGCGCCGGGGATCGACGATCCGGCGGCGGCGCTCGCCGCGGTGGCGGAGGTGTCACCGGGGCTGGCGTTCCTGATCGAGCCGATGCTCGGGGTGACGCTAGCCCCGACGCGGATCCGAGCCTCCGAGAAGGTCAACGTGATCCCGTCCGAGGCGGTGCTCGAGGTCGACTGCCGCGTGCCGCCCGGGCTCGGCGAGCCCGACGCGCGCGCCCGCGCGGAGGAGGTCCTGGGGACCGACGGGCACACGATCGAGTTCTTCGACCGGGTCGTCGGCAACCGCTCGCCGTTCGACACGCCCTTCGCCGCCGCCATCGGGGCCTGGCTGGCCGCTCACGAGCCCGAGGCCGCCCTCGTCCCGACGGTCCTGCCGGGGTTCACCGACTCGCGCTGGTTCCGGGAGGCGTTCCCCGACTGCGTGGCGTACGGGTTCTTCCCGCACACCCACATGTCGATGGCCGAGACGGCCCCGCTGATCCACTCCGCCGACGAGCGGATCGACGTGCGCGATCTCGGCGTGGCCGCGGGCTTCTACGTGGACATCGCGACCCGGATGCTCGGGTGAGCGCGGCGCCGCCCCCGCCCGGCCCCCCTGAGCGTCTGCGGCTCGGCGGCATGGCGCTGCGCAACGGCCTGCTCGTCCACGGGCCGTCCCGATGGGCGGCCGCGGTGCGCACGCGGGACGGAGAGATCCGCGTTGCGTCGGGGCGCAAGCCCCGCCTGAAGGGCGTCGACGGCGTGCCGGGCGCGCGCGGGGTCGTGCGCCTGGCCGAGGCGATGGCGGTGATCCCGCTCGTCAAGCGCGCGCTGCCGCAGGCGCGGCTGCCCTTCCAGGACGCCCGGGTGCTCGGGGCCGCCGTGGCCACGGCGGCCGGCGGGTCCGCCCTGCGGCGCCGGGTCCCCGGCCTCGCCGGCGAGGCGGCGGCGGGCGTTCTCGCGCTCGCGCCAGCGCTCGTCGCCCTGCGCGACCGCGATCTCGCCAGCTACCACGGCGTCGAGCACAAGGCGATCGCCGCCTACGAGCAGGCCGCGGCCGACGCCGCCGACGCGGCCAAGGAGCACGACCGCTGCGGCTCGAACCTCATCGCGCCGATGCTGGCCGCGAACGTCGCCGGGGCTGCCGTCGTCAAGGCGCTCCTCGAACGCCCGGGCCCGCTGGCGGGCGCCGTCGTCGGCGTCGCCTCGGCGGGCGCGGCGGTCGAGGTCTTCCTGTGGTCCGAGCGCCATGCGGAGACCCGCACGGCCCGGGCGCTGCGCCGGCCCGGGTTCGAGCTGCAGCGGGCGATCGGCACCCGCGAGCCCGACGCGGCCCAGCTCGAGGTGGGGCGGGCGGCGCTCGCCGAGATCCTGCGGGCCGAGGGCGCCGCGCCCCCTGCCGCGCCGACGTCAGCACCGGGTGCGGCGCCGGCTCCGTCCGCCGCATGACCGCCCGGATTTCAGCGCCGCGCCCGCCTCGCCGATAGGAGCCTCGGATGCCCCTGCCCGCCCTCGCTCCGATCCTCGCGCTGACGTACACCGAGGTCGAGAACTTCGCCCTGACCTGGGTGCCCGTGATCTTCATGGGCCTCCTGCTCCTGCTGGTCTGGCTGACGCTGCGGCGGATGCCGCGCACCAAGCCCCAGCAGCTGCGCCCCGAGGTCAAGCTCCCGATCGGCTGGGACGAGATCGCCGGGGCCGACGAGGCCAAGCACGAGCTGCAGGAGGTCGTCGAGTTCCTCCGCGACCCCAAGCGGTTCAAGGCGCTCGGCGCCAAGGTCCCCAAGGGCATCCTGCTGCACGGCCCGCCGGGCACCGGCAAGACGCTGCTGGCCAAGGCCGTTGCGCACGAGTCGGGCGCGAACTTCTTCGCCCAGTCGGCGGCCTCGTTCGTCGAGATGTTCGCCGGACTCGGCGCCGCCCGCATCCGGCGCCTCTTCCGCGAGGCCCGAAAGAACGCTCCGGCGATCGTCTTCATCGACGAACTCGACGCCGTCGGCGGCCGGCGCGGCGCCGACATCTCCGGCGAGAAGGACCAGACGCTCAATCAGCTGCTCGTCGAGATGGACGGCTTCTCCACCGCGGGCGACGTCGTGGTGATCGCCGCCTCGAACCTGCTCGAGAAGCTCGACCCTGCGCTCCTGCGGCCGGGCCGCTTCGACCGCCAGATCTTCGTGTCGCCGCCCGACGTGCGCGGCCGCGAGCAGATCCTGCAGGTCCACACGACCGGCAAGCCGGTGACCGAGGTCGACCTCGAGCTGATCGCGCGCCAGACGAGCGGGCTGACCGGGGCGGACCTGGCCAACATCTGCAACGAGGCGGCGATCTTCGCGGCCCGCCGCCACAGCGACGTCATCACGACGGCCGACTTCGACCAGGCGCTCGAGCGCGTCGTCGCCGGGATGCAGTCGCGCCGCAAGCTCTCAGACCACGAGCGCCGCGTCGTCGCGTTCCACGAAGCCGGCCACGCGCTGTGCGCCGAGCTGCTGCCGTCGGTCGACCGCGTCCACAAGATCTCGATCGTGCCCCGCGGCCGCGCCCTCGGGTACACGATGAACCTCCCCGAGGAGGACCGGTACCTGAAGACGCGCGAGGAGCTGATCGACTACATGACGACGCTGCTCGGCGGCCGCGTCGCCGAGAAGGTCGTGTTCGGGTCGGTGACGACCGGCGCCGCGGACGACCTCAAGCGGGTCGGGGAGATCACCCGCGCGATGGTCCACGACTACGCGATGGGGACCGGGCTGATGTCCCAGCGGCTCGCGCTGGACCGCGACGACGTCTCGGACATGACGCGCCGGGTCCGCGACGAGGAGCAGCGCGAGCTGGCCGACGAGGCCTACCGGTCGGCGCTCGAGCTCGTCCAGACGCACCGTCCGCAGCTCGATGCGCTCGCCGAGTCGCTGCTGGCCCGCGAGGTGCTCGAGCGCTCGGACATCGACCGGATCATGGCCGGCGTCCCGCCGGTGGACCGGCGGCCGTCGGGCGGGCTGCGGATCGCCGCGGCGCGGGAGCCGGACGCGGCGCCGGGCGGCTGAGGCCATCCCGTCCGTCCGGGGCCGGCCTGCCCCGAACCCCGTTCTCTAGACTGCGCCCCATGCTCGGCGCCATCGATCACGTCGGGGTCGCGGTCGAGGATCTCGACGCGGCCATCGCGCAGTACGAAGGCGCCTATGGCTTGGAGCTCGTGCACCGCGAGACCGTCGCCGAGCAGGGCGTCGAGGCCGTGCTGCTCGACGTCGGCGAATCCCACGTCGAACTGCTCGCGCCGCTCGGGCCCGACACGCCAGTCGGGAAGTTCCTCGCGAAGAAGGGCCCGGGCCTGCACCACGTCGCCTACCGCACCGACGACATCGACGCCGAGCTGGCGCGCCTCAAGGCGGCGGGACTGCGGCTGATCGACGAGACGCCGCGGACCGGGATCCGCCACTCCCGCGTCGCCTTCCTGCACCCCGCCGCCACCGGCGGCGTCCTCACCGAGATCGTCCAGCCCGCCGAAGGAGCGCACTGATGTCCGGACACCTCCGCAAGGCGACCGTCGGCTTCAAGGGCGGCCAGGTGCTCGCCCTCAAGCTCTCCGAGGACGACCTCAAGGCCCTGCGCAAGGCGCTCGGCGGCGACGGCTGGCACGAGGTCAAGACCGAGGACTCGACGGTGGCCGTCGACCTCGCCCAGGTCGTCTACCTCAACGTCGAGTCCGACGAGCAGCGCATCGGGTTCTCCTAGCAGGGCCCGCCGCTTCCCGATGAGCACGCGATGAAGGTCGGAATCGTCGGCCTGCCCAACGCCGGCAAGTCGTCGCTGTTCAACGCGCTGACCCGCGCCGGCGCCCAGGCGGCCAACTACCCCTTCACGACGATCGAGCCCAACGTCGCCGTCGTGCCCGTGGCCGACGAGCGCCTCGACGCGGTGGCGGCGGTCGTCGGCGCCAGCGAGGTCGTTCCGGACACGATCGACTTCCACGACATCGCGGGCCTCGTCGCCGGGGCGCACGAGGGCGAGGGCCTCGGCAACCAGTTCCTTGCGAACATCCGCGAGACCGACGCGATCCTGCACGTCGTGCGCTGCCACGCCGACGCGGGCGTCATCCATCCCGACGGGCGCGTCGATCCCGTCGCCGACGCCGAGATCATCGAGGCCGAGCTGATCTTCGCCGACCTCGAGCAGGCCGAGCGGCGGCTCGAGCGGGTCGTCCGCACGGCGCGCGGCGGCGACAAGGCGGCGGTCGCCGAGGAGGCGTGGCTGCGCGACCTCATCGCCGCGCTGCAGGAAGGGCGCCCGGCACGCGAGGTGCCGGTGCCTGCCGCCGCGCCCGACGCACTGGCGCTGCTGCAGCCGATCACCGCCAAGCCGGTGCTCGTCGTGGCGAACGTCGACGAGGGCGACGATGCGGCCCCGGCGGCCCTGGCCGAGCACGCCGCTGCGGCGGACGCCGGGATCGTGGCGGTCTCGGCGCGGATCGAGGCCGAGCTTTCGGACCTCGACGACGAGGAGGCCGCGGCCATGCGCGCCGACCTCGGCCTCAGCGAGT
>CAZEKK010000195.1:1747-5637 GCA_964512905.1 uncultured Solirubrobacteraceae bacterium | reverse complement strand
TGGGCACGTGGCCGTCGCGGGCGCGCACGCGCCCGCCGGCCCAGGCCAGGGCCACCGAAACCGTCAGGGCGACGAAGATGCCCCACTCGAGGCCGACGGTGATCCCCTGCCCCAGCGACGGCTTGTCGAAGAGGCGCCAGATGATCAGCAGCGCCGCCCACGCGCCGGCCAGCATGATCACGGTGCCGTCGCGGAGCGGGAGGTGGAACTCGCGCCCCTCGCTCTCGGCCCGGGCGAAGAGCAGGCCGAGGACGCCGATCACGACGAGCACGACGGCAGCCTCGACGAAGGTGAATGCGCCGAAGCCGCTCTGGCTGGCATCGGCGGTCGCGGCCAGGAACCGGCCGTTGACGATCCGCCCCGTCGTCGCCGTGGTCGAGTACCACGGCAGGAACAGCGTCAGGAAGAGCAGCCCGGCGAGAATCGCGCAGATTCGCCGGTCCCCGGGCAGCGACCGCCAGGCATGCGTCAGCCGCGCGGCGCCGTGGGGCCGCTCGCCGGGCTCCGAGGCCTCGCGGGGCTCAGCCGCCGCCATCGCTCCCGAGCGCGTCGAGGGCGTCCAGGCGCCGCGCGACCAGGTCGCGCAGGCGCGGATCGACGCCGTCCTGAGCTGCGGCCGCCTGTGCTTCGACCAGCGCCTCGCGGGCGCGGCCGATGCGCTCGGGTCCAGCCCCGGGGCCGGCGTTCTTCACGACGTTGTCGGCCCGCAGCAGCAGCGTGCGGATGCGGTCCGCGGGATCGCCCGTCATGCGGGAGCGCCGGCCGCGGCCCCCAGGCGGCCGGCGAGCACCGCGGCATCGTGGTCGGACACGGGGCGGATCTGGCCCTGGAACGCGAGCTTCCAGTGCTCCCGCGGCCACTTCGCGATGTGCTCGAGGTCGTCGACGAGGGTCTCGGCCCTGATCCACTCCGGCTCGGGCACGACGACCTCGGGCTCGGTGGGGAACCGCCACGGGTACTCGTCGGCCTTGCCGGGCTTGCCGGGCCAGATCCGTCCGCGGTCCTCGTAGAGATCGCCGGTCACGCGGATCGAGGCGGCGAACGCCATCACCTTCGTGAGGTAGAGGACGATCCGGTCGCCCGAGACGATCTCGAGCGCGCGGTTGCGGTTGCGCTCCTTGAGGCCGATCACCGTGAACCCGTGCGCCGCGGTGGCGGCGTAGTTCTCCGGCGAGCCGGTGAGGATCCAGGTGCGCTGGTCGGCATCGGACATGGCCGCCGATTGTACGCCCGCCGCGGCGGGCGTCCGCGGGCCGCGGTCAGGAGATCGGGATGTCCTGGACCTCGACCGGCGCCGCGCGGCGCGCCTCGAGGCGGGCGGCGGCCCATTCGACGAGCGCTTGCAGCAGGGCGAGGATCTCGCGGGCCAGCTCCAGCAGCTGTTCGACGAGTTCGGGGGGAATCGCCTCGCGCACCTGCTCGAACAGCCCGAGCAGCGACGCGATCGCGTCGGCGCCGGTCGGCGCCCCGCGGTCGTCGTGGCCGGGCACGGCGTAGCCCATGGCCGGCGGGCGCGTGCCGCGCGGGCCGGCCCCGGCCGCGCCGGGCCCGCCGGACGCTCCGGACGTGCTGCTCATCGTCCCGATCTCCGCGGCCAGGCGCTCTGCCGCCTCGCGTGCCGCCGCCACCTGCGCGGCGATCGCGTCGATCCGGTCGGGTCCGGACGGCTCGGGCCCGCCGGTCGCGGGGCCGTCACCCGTCCCGCTCGTCGTCGTGTGCGGGTCGGTCGGGGGCATCGAGGGTCACCTCCAGCGCGCCGTCGGCGAACGTGGCCGCGGCGGGCTGGAACGCCGCCATCGCGGGCGGCAGCATGATAGTCCGCTTCGAACCGTCGACCCTGACCACGAGTTCGAGGCCGATCTTCTTCAGCGAGATGTCCCCGCGCTCCACGAACGGCAGCTCGATCCGCACGGTGGCCGACTCCTCGCCGACCGTGAGCTCGCGCGAGACGCTCGCGTGCAGCACGTCGGCGGCGTCGCAGTCGCCGAATACGGCGTTGCCGAGCCGGTCGAGCATCTCGTTCCCGAGGACCTCCTGGTCGAAGTAGGGCGCCCGGAGCACCGGGACCGGGGCGAACCCGGCCTCGACCGTTTCGAGGTGCTCCCGCTGGCGCTCGCGCCACGCGCCGAAGTACGTGCCGTCCACCTCGTCCGGAAACACCCGGTTGACGATCACGGCGTCCGTGAGGAAGCCGTACAGGTTGAGGTAGGTGTAGGTCCGCATCGCCTCGCCGATGACCATGCGGTCGGGGTTCATCACCAGCCGCACGGTCGCGCGCTCGTGGTCGCGCAGGATGTCGTTCATGTCGATCAGGTTCTCGACCAGCCGCCGGATGTCGGCGAAGACGGCCTCGCCGGGGAGCGCGACGTCGAGCATCGTCCGGGCGATCGGCCGGGCCGCGGCGAGGATCTGGCGCTCGTACGGGAAGACCTTCTCGAGCCACCAGCGCGCCACGTCGGGGAACGAGAGCAGCCGCAGCGTCTCGCCGGTCGGGGCGCAGTCGACCACGATCACGTCGAACGAGCCGCTGGCGTGGGCCTGCTTGATCTCCAGCAGGGAGAAGAGCTCGTCGGCGCCGGGCGGCACGGTCAGCTCCTCGGCGGCGATCCGGTCGACGCCCTGGTCGGCGAGCATCCCGCCGAGCCACGCCTGGACGGCGGACCAGTTGCGCTCCATCTGCTCCTGGGCCTGGACCTGCTGGCCCCAGAGGCGGTCGCCGATCTGCGCCGCTTCGCCGCCGAGGTCGGCTTCGAGCGCCTCGGAGAGGCTGTGGGCCGGATCGGTGGAGAGCACGAGCGTGCGCAGCCCGTCGGCGGCGCAGCGGCGCGCGGTGGCCGCGGCCACGGACGTCTTGCCGACGCCGCCCTTGCCGGTGTAGAGGATCGTGCGGGGCGTCACGTGGCGCCCGAGTCTAGGCCTCGCGGCGCCGACCGCGGCGTGACGGCAAGCACGGTGGCGTCGTCGCGGACCCGCTAGCGCAGCCGCAGCGGCCCGGCGGCCGCCGCGCGGTTCCCGGCGAGGTCGGTGGCCGTGATGCGGACGGCGAACGGCCCGGTCCGGTCCGGCGCCCGCCAGGCGTACGCGTGGGTCCCGCGCCCGACCGTGGCGGTGGTGACGACGGTCGCGCCGCTCCCGCCGGCGACGGTCATCCGCACCGAAGCGATCTTCGACGTCCGGAAGCGGATGAGCGCCACGGCGCCGCGGCGCGCCGTGCTGGTCAGGACGGTCAGGCGGGGCGGCTGGACGCGGTAGGCCCGGAACCGGCGCTCGGTGCGGCAGTAGACCGCCGCGCCCGTGCGCGCGCACAGGTTGGCGAGGAATCCGGTCACGAGGTCGTGGTACGAGAGGTTGGACTCGCCCGCCTCGTCGTACAGCGACCACGCGCCGGTGTCGTAGCGGGGGATCTCGATCCGCGCCTGACGATCCCCGGCGTCGAACAGGCGCCGTGCCCGGGCGTCGTTGGCGAGCGTCGCGAGATCGTAGAGGCCGGTGATCGACTGCAGGAAGCCGTTGAGCACGCGGTAGCGCGGCGCGTACGAGTAGAGGAGATAGTGGGCGCCCGCCGGGGTGCGCACCCGCACGCCGCTGGGCGCATCGGCCTCGAACAGCGCCAGCGCGGTGCGCGCGGTGTCGGTGTACGACGGATCGTCCAGCCGGTCGCCCGCCCGGGCGAAGGCCTGGATCGCGGTGCCCTGGGACATCGCGCTCGTCCAGGGGGGCCGGCCGCCGCCGAAGGCGAAGAAGTACTCCCAGGCCAGCCGCCCGTCGCGGATCGAGGCCAGCGGGAGCAGTTCGTCCAGCAGCGAAGCCGCATTGGGCACGTATCCGCCTTCGATCAGCCCGTTCGCCCGTCCGAAGTTCGCCAGCGGCTGCAGCTGGATTCCCTGGCC
>CAZEKK010000195.1:0-1647 GCA_964512905.1 uncultured Solirubrobacteraceae bacterium | reverse complement strand
GCCGCCCGCTCGTCGCGCTCGGCGGCGTCGATCGCGCCGGCGTCGCGCAGGCGGCGCAGCACGGTCCGCACGCCGGGCCCTGCGGCGCGGGCGCGCACTGGCGCCGCACGACCGGGCGGGGCCGGCATCGAGTCGGGCGCGAGGAAGCGATCCGCCCTGACGTGGACGCGGCCCGGCCCGTCGAGCACGTGGACCGGGGCGGCCGCCGCCGGCGCCGCCAGCGCGGCGCCCGCGGCAAGCGTGGCGAGGGGGAGGGCACGCCGGATCCGGAGCACTCGGCCGATGCTACGCTCCGGCCGCCCGCGGGACGCCGCTTGTGCGTTCGATCGCAGGCGCCGCCCGTGACCTCCACTCTCCGCCGACTGCTCCTCCTCTTCGCCGTTCTTCCGGCCCTCGCGGCGGGCCTCGCCGCATGCGGCGGGGGCAGCGACGAAGACCCGACGAAGGTCCTCAACGAGACGTTCGGTACCAGCCGGCCGGTCAAGAGCGCCAAGCTCGACCTCGACCTCGACATCGCCGTCCGCGGCACCGGCGCGGGGGCGCAGGCCGGGCCGATCTCGCTGAAGCTGAGCGGGCCGTTCCAGACCCGCGGCCGCGCCTCGCTGCCCGCCTTCGACTTCGACGTGCGCCTGGCCGCGGGCGGCCGCTCCGTCGACCTCGGCGCGATCTCGACCGGCACGGCGGGCTACGTGGTCTACCAGGGCCAGGCCTACCAGCTCTCCGACCAGGCGTTCGCACAGTTCCGGGCCGGCTTCCGGCAAACCGCCAGCCAGCGCAGCGGGCAGCGCGACCGCCCGCTCTCGGCCTTCGGCGTCGATCCGCGGCGCTGGATCCGCGGCGCCGAGACCAAGGGAACCGAGGACATCGGCGGCACCGAGACCGTGCATGTCAGTGCCCGCGTGAACGTGCCGCGGATGCTCGAGGACGTGTCGAAGATCGCCGAGCGCGCCGGCGGCGCCGCCGGCGCCCAGGGGCGCCAGGTCGCCCAGCAGCTCTCCCCGGCCCAGCGGGTCCAGCTCGCACGGTCGGTCCGCTCGGCCCGCATCGACGTGTACAGCGGCGTCGACGACAAGTCCCTCCGTCGCCTCGTCGTGACGCTCGACCTCGCTGGCCGGACGGGGAGCGGTGCCACCGGGAGCCGCGTCGCCTTCGCCTTGACGCTCTCGGAGCTCAACGAGCAGCAGACCGTGTCGGCGCCGAAGAACGCCAAGCCGCTCTCGGACCTGACCAACGCGCTGCAGGGCGGCGGCGCGGGCGGCCAGGCCGAGGGCGGGAGCGCCTACGAGCAGTGCCTCGCCCGTGCCGGCGGGGACATCGCCAAGCAGCAGCAGTGTGCGGCGCTGCTCGGCAGCGGGTAGGGGCGAGGCCATGACCGCGGCCAGCCCGCCGACGAAGAGCCTGCTGTCCCGCCTGCTCGGCGGCGGCAACTGGGCGTACGCGCTCGTGCCGTTCATCCCGATCGCGATCATCCTCGAGGTCGCGCACGCCGGGGCGGTCCCGACGTTCTTCGCGTCGGCGCTCGGCGTCATCCCGACGGCGGCGCTGATGGGCCGCGCGACCGAGGAGCTGGCCGAGCGGTCGGGGCCCGGGATCGGCGGCCTGCTGAACGTGACGTTCGGCAATGCGCCGGAGCTGATCATCGCGCTG
>CAZEKK010000194.1:0-5645 GCA_964512905.1 uncultured Solirubrobacteraceae bacterium | reverse complement strand
AGGGCCGCCGGCCGAAGCCGTTCGTCCGCATCCCGCTGACGATCGTGCCGAAGCGGTCGCAGGGGTCAGGCTGACCGGGATCCTCCCGCCGGCCGAGCGGCGCCGCGGTGCTCACGACCGGGTGCGGGGAGGGAATGCCAGCCGCGGCGGCGGGCCAGGACGAGCATGGTGGAGCCGGTCGTGAAGCTGTTCAGGATTGGGTTCAGTCGGGAAGCCTCGACAGCGCGCGCCGGGCTGCCCGCCTGACTGAGCGAGCGCGATCTTCTCGCAGTTGGATGAGAAGCGGCGATCCGGCTGGAACGCGCAGCCGCCCGAGGGCCCGGGCCACCTCGGCTCGGACCGCACTGCTGGGATCGCTCACGCCGCCAGCCAGGGCAGCCACGGCGTGCCTGTCGGCGTCGTCGTCGGCGACGATTCCAGCGGCCTCGCATACCTCCCGCAGCGTCCCGAGCACCATTGCCGCCATGGCGCGCTCAGACGCGTCTGGGTGGCCCCTGAGGCAGTGACCTAGGAGCGAGATGGGCCGGACCTGACGGAGGAAGATCAGATTTGTTCGCACCAGCACGGTTGCCCCTCCGCGAATGACGTCACCTTGCTGCATCCCGAGCGCTGCAATGACGTCCGCAGGATCCCGGTCCGGATCGAGGCGGGCAAGCTCCAGCACAGCCGTTGCCTGCTCAGTAGGGGTCCCATCGCGGAGCCGCTTGAGGAGCCATCGGGCCGGATCGTCGGCAGGGTGCATTGGCTCCGGGGCCTTCAGGCCTTGCAGAGCCGTACGCAGTTCCACGTGATGTGCGCTGCAGCGGCGGCCACGCACGCCCTAAAGATCTGGAAGTAGAAGACGGGCGGGAACCGGCTCGCCCACCGATGGCAGACGGTCGTCTGCCACGCCAACTGCCACTTGTAGCACGTAGCAAAGCAACGCGTGAAACGGCCGCAGCCGACCACGTCGGTGAAGTTCACCGGGTCGCCACCTGCGTACGTGTAGCGGTTGTTCTGGGTGGGGTCGGCGGGGTGTTCGCGGGGGTCTTGCTGTGTCCAGCGGCCGAGAGCGGGGCTGTAGTGGCGGGCGCCGAAGTGCACGAGGCCGCCGGGCTGGTTCTGGCCGCTGATGTAGCCGAAGTCGTTGGGGCCGCTGCCGCCGGTTGAGGCCTGGCCGTAGGGGTCGTAGGCGGTTGTGCGGGCGGTGTCGCCGGCAGCGTCGACGGTGCCGGTCACCGAGCCGTGGTGGTCGAAGAGGAAGTAGTAGCTGCCTGCGGGGGTGCGCTCGCCGACCAGGCCGCTGAAGGGGTCGCGGGTTACGCGGCGGGCTGAGGCGCCGGCTCCGATGGTGGTCACGCCGAGCGCGCTGTCGGCCTGCGGCGTGGCGCCGATGGAGAGCTGGCGGTCCTGCCCGGCGCCGGCGTAGGCGAGGGCGGTGGCGCTGCCGCCGGGCGCGGTGATCGATGTGGTCTGGTTCTTGGCGTTGTAGGAGAGGGCCAGCCCGGCGCTGGATCCGGTGAGCCCGCCGTTGAGGTCGTGGGTGAAGGTGGTAGCGCCGGCGCTGGTGAGCTGGTTGGCGTCGTTGTGCGTGTAGGCGGAAGACGAGCCGTTGTAGTAGCGGCTGGTCATGTTGCCCGCGCCGTCGTAGCCGTAGGAGTAGTAGTCGTAGGTGTCGTCCTCGGTGCCGCGGATGGCGGTGGCGAGGCGGCCGAGCGGGTCATAGGAGAACGTCGTCCGGGCAAGCGGATCGCCGATCGACTGGATGACGGAGGTGTCGCGGGTGCCGTCGTTGTAGGTGTAGGTCCAGTCGTCGATGACGGCGGCGCCGCGCTTGTTGGTCAGGCGGCTGAGGCGGCCCTGGCCGTCATAGGCGGCGTTGAGCGTGACCGGGGTGGTGGTCGGGTAGGTGGTCTTGGTGCGGTTGCCCGCGGGGTCGTGCTCGAAGAGCGTCTGCTTGTTGCCCGGTTCGATCGCCTTGGTGGGGCGGCCGTTGTCGTCGTACTCGTAGCTGACGGTCTGGCTGGGGCTGGCCTGCATGTCGGTCAGGGCGGTGAGGTTGCCGGCGGCGTCGTAGGCGTAGGAGAAGCGCGAGAGGGTCTGCGTGCCGGCGGCGTTCTTGGTCTCGGTCTCGGTGAGGCGGTTGAGCTTGTCGTAGCTGTTGGTGATCTGGGCGTCGCTGTCTGACTGGCTGGTGAGGTTGCCGTTCTTGTCGTAGGAGTAGGTGGCCTGGCTGCCGCCCTGGTAGGTGATCGTGGTGGCGCGGTCCAGGGCGTCGTAGGCGATGCTCGTCGTCTGGCCCTTGCCGTCGGTGACCGACTGGGGCCGCGACAGGCTGTCTCGAACGATTGTGGTGGCGCCGAGGGGGCCGGGCGGCGTGATGCTGGTGCGGTTGCCCTTGGCGTCGTAGCCGTAGGTAGTGACCTTGCCGCGGGCGTCGGTGACCGAGGTCAGCCATCCGGGGTGGGCCGGGTCGTAGCCGAGGGTGATCGTGTTCTGGGATGCGAGGCCGTTCTTGATCTGGGTGCGGTTGCCGTTGGCGTCGTAGGCGTACTCGGTCCAGTGCCCCTGGGGATCGGTGACCTTCCTGGGCAGGTGGCGGTCGCCGGTGGTCTGGTATTCGATCGTCTCCGTGGGCCCGGCCGCCCCGCCCGTCTGGGTCTGCACGGGGTCGGTGGCGTTGACGCCCGTGCCATAGGTCGTGGCGGTGGTGTCGTTGCTCAGCGGCCCGTCGACCGAGACGGGGTCGCCGTTGGCGTTGTAGGCGGCCTGCTGGGCGGCCGTCACCGGGTCGACGGTCTTGATGACCTGGCTCTTGGCGTCGGCGCAGTAGGTGGTCTGCTTGCCGCGCGGGTCGGTCTTGACGATCCGCATGTAGGTCGCGGCGGCGCCCGCGCACGGAGTGCCCGCCATCGAAGCGGTGGAGTAGGCGTACTCGGTCGTCGGCCCGGTCCCGGCGGCGGTGTCGGTCACCCGGGTGACGCGGGTCACGCGCCCGGCGGTGTCGTAGAGGAAGCGGGTCTGGTTGCCTTCGGGGTCGGTGATGCGTCCGAGGCGGTTGTTGGCGTCCCACTGAAAGCCTGTCGTGTTCCCGGCGGCGTCTTGGAAGCTGGTGAGCCGCCCGCCCGTGTCGTAGGAGTAGCCGTACGTGCGGCCGGCGGGGTCCGTCATCCGCTCCAGCAGCCCGTTCGCCAGGTAGGAGAACGTCGTGTCGCGGTCCTGGGTGTCGGTGATCCTCGTCACCTTCCCGCCCGTGTCGTATGCGAGCTGGATGTCCTCGCCGTTGCGGTCGGTCTGGGCGACCAGCCGGCCCGCCGAGGAGAAGTGCCAGCGCTCCGAGGAGCCGCGGAAGGTCAGCGCCAGCGCGCTCTGGCCCTGGCATGTGCCGCCGTTGACGGTGCACAGGTCGGCGTTGATCCCCGGCGGGGTAACGAACGACCCGTCGGCCAGCTTGCGGAACGGAACCGCGTACCCCGACGGCCCGTACAGCGTTACCGACCCATCCCCGTAGGCGGCCAGGCGCACGTCGGCGCCGACGCTCAAGTTCCAGCCTGTTCCTGCAGGCCCCGACCGCCCGGACATGCTGTTGTAGTAGCGCGAGACGTCGAGTCCCAGGCCAGTTCCGGGGATGGCGAGATCGCGCTCTGACACCACCAGGTTGCCGTTGCCGACGTTGACCTTGACGCCCATGCGGTCGTTGAGTGACTGCTCGTCGTAGGAGTACGCACTAAGGATCCCCGTCCGCGGCTCGTACACCACGTTGAGGAAGGGCCGCGTGTTCGGATCGGGATGAACGGTCGCGCGGTAGGCGACCTCGCCGTCGGCCGCCTCGTTGGCCGATCGCACGATCGCGCCGTGATTCGCGATGGACCCGTCGAACCATCCCTCCACCAGGGCGGTCGGATACCAGCGCATCCACCCCGAGGCATCGATCGTGTTCGTCGACGCGCCGCTGGCAGCATCAAAGTCGCCCCCCGCAGCCGTCCAAGCCGCCGACCCGTCGTAGGTCAGCCAGTTGACCCCCGGATGCGTGAACGAACGCGTGAGCCGATTGAACGCAAACGGCACCGGAAGCGCGCCCGACCCCCCGGCATACGCCGCGAACTCAGCGTTCTGGATCTGCGCATCGCGCGGCACCGCGGACAGATCGAAGCGATGCAGCGCCCGCTCGAGCGTGTCTTCGTCCCCGTGGATGGATCCTGCGTACACGTACGGCGACACTGAACTGGGACAGAACGTACGGTTCCACGACCACCCGCCGCTGCCGCCCGAGATGTAGCAGTCGAAGGACGGGCCCACGCTCACCGCCGGATCGATCACCACGGGAAAGCGCCTGCCGGCAGCCGCCAGCCACCGCCCGTCAACCGAAACACGGATCCGCCACACGCCATCGGCCAGCCGCTGCACCGCGTAGGAGGCAGCGCCCGACGGCCGCGCCGACCCGCTCTCCACCGCGTACGGCGCGGGCAGCGCGAACACGACCGCCCCGCCTTCGTCATAGATGCCCAGTGCACCGCCCCCGGCCTCGCGAAGGTCCAGCCCCCCGCTCGCCTCCACCCGCAGCGAGAGCCCCGGAGCCGAGTCCGGGCCGGCCAGCACCGCGCCGACCTTCACAGCGTCCGCGCTCACCGCAACCAGCGCGTCAGCCCCCGGCAGCACAGCCCCAAACCGCGCGACCGCCCCGTCGACCGACGCCGCCGCACCGCCCGCCCCCTCCACCGCGACCCGGACCTCATCCGCGCCCGAAGTGATCACCACAGGCCCGTCCGAAAGCCGCTCGGGCACCCGCGCCTCGAACCGGCCCCCACGGCCCCGCAGGCCCCCCGCAACCCGCACCAGCGCCGGGTCAACCAGTTCCCAGCTCCCGCCGCTGCGCGAGGCCACCGACCCCGGTGAAATCCGCACCGCCTTCGCGCCAGCCGGCGTCTCGAACACCCGTGCATGCGCCGACCGGTCGCCGACATCCTCCCGATCCAACAAAGCCGCGCCCGCGCCGGACCCGACCGAACCGGTCACCGCCGCCCCCGCACTCGCCGCCGACAGCCACGCGACCGCCGCCGCCACGACCAGCCCGGACCACACCCGCAAGCCACACGCCGCAAACGCTCCCATGCCGCACGCCCCCTTGACGTAGCTCATGCCGACCGACTCACCGGCCGCCGACTCACTCCCCGACCCACGCTAAACAGCGCCGGCAACCCCAAGCAACCCGGGTCACAGACACCTAACAAGTCGGCAACCACTCCGACACCAGGCGTTCACAACCCGCCAGCCTCCGGTCGTCCCTACGCGAATCCCGCGCCGCAACGATGCGTCATGCGGCGGACCTCGGACGGGGCGCTACTCCTCCGACGCCGGCGGGCGGCGGGCTCGCTTGCGCTCGGCCTGGCGGCGCTTGGCGTCCAGGCGGCGCCGGCGGGCGGCGCCGCTGGGGGCGGTCGGCCGGCGCGCCCGCGGAACCCGCAGCGCCTGCTCGAGCCGGGCCTGCAGGCGGGCGAGGGCGAGCTCGCGGTTGCGGGCCTGGCTGCGCGCGTCCTGGGCGACGGCCGTCACCCGGGGTCCGAGCTTCGCCGAGATCCGGCGGGCCTGGTCGGGCGTGAGGGCGCGGGAGGCGTGCACGTCGAAGGACGCCTCGATCCGCGACGCGGTCACGTTGGCGTGCTGCC
>CAZEKK010000193.1:4435-5692 GCA_964512905.1 uncultured Solirubrobacteraceae bacterium | reverse complement strand
GCATGGAGATCACGACCGACGCGGTGCAGGTGCACGGCGGCTACGGCTTCATCAAGGAGTACAAGGTCGAGAAGCTGATGCGGGACGCGAAGATCATGCAGCTCTACGAGGGCACTTCGCAGATCCAGCGGCTCGTGATCGCCCGCGAGACGCTGCTGCCACGGCGCCTCGAAGAGCCCGCGGCCGCCACGGCCTAGCGGCGAAACACCCACGCAGCGCTCCCAGCGGGGCCGCTCGGCCGGCGGCCCCGCTGGCGCGCCACACCCGCCGCCTCGGGCGCGATACTGCCCGGATGGCGGCGACCACCAGGACAACCGGCGATCCGTCAGCGCGTCCCCCGGCGCTGCGCGCCGCCCGCGGCGTCGGCGCGGCAGCCGGGTCCGAGGTGGCCCCGGCCCCGCTGCTCGGCGACCTGCGCCGCGGCGGCCTGCTCCCGCTGCTCGTCCTGCACTTCGTCGCGCAGGAGCCGTCGTACGGCAACCAGCTCATGGAGCGCATCTCGGCGCTGACCGCCGGCGCGGTGGCCGTCAATCCGAACACGATGTATCCGCTGCTGCGCTCGCTCGAGGAGCGGGGCTTGGTGGCCGGCGCGTGGGAGCACCCCGAGCGCCGGACTCGGCGCTTCTACCGGATCACCGCGGTCGGCGAGGCCGAGCGGGCGCGGCTCGCCGAGGCGCTGGCCCCCCGGCTGGATGCGGTCGCGCAGGGCATCGCGATGATCCGCGCCGAGCTGGCCGGGCCGTTGCCCGGCACCGGCGCGCCGGCCGGCGACCCGGCGACGCCGGCGGCCTGATGGCGACCGTCTCGGTCCGGCTCGACCTGCCCGGCCACGACGTGGCCGAGGCCGAGGGCCTCTGGTACGACCTCAGTCGCTGGCCGAACTTCGTCGATGGCTTCGCGGCGGTCGCGAAGCGCGACGACGAGTGGCCGGCCGCCGGCGCGACGCTGGTCTGGGACTCGCGCCCGAACGGGCGGGGCCGCGTGGTGGAGCGCGTCACGGCACAGGTGCCGGGGGAGGGCCAGGCCGCGGAGGTCGAGGACGGCCAGCTGCGGGGGGTGCAGCACGTGTCGTTCGCCGCGACGGGCGACGGTGCGCAGGTCGCGCTCTCCCTCGAGTACGTCCTCAAGGAGGGCGGACCGCTGCGCGCCGTCGTGGATCTCTTCTTCATCCGCCGGGCGCTGACCGACTCGCTGCGGCGCACGCTCGTGCGGTTTCGCCGCGAACTCGACGGCGACGCGGACCTGGCCTGAGGCGCC
>CAZEKK010000193.1:0-4335 GCA_964512905.1 uncultured Solirubrobacteraceae bacterium | reverse complement strand
TAGCCTTGGGCGCCTTGCCCGCCGCCCGCTCGCGGCCGGCCCACCGATCGGAAGGACAGCAGAGCATGTTCGTGTTCAAGGCCGCCGTCGTCGGCGCGGGCACGATGGGGGGCGAGATCGCCCAGGCCATCGCCGCCGCCGGAATTCCGGTCGTCCTTCAGGACGTCGCCCAGCCGGCGGTGGACCGGGGGCTCGACCGAGCCCGGCAGCTCACGGCGCAGCAGCTGGGGGGGCTGGTGGAGAAGGAGAAGCTCACGCGCGAGGCGGCGGACGCGCAGGCCGAGGCCGTTGCCGGCCGCATCGAGGGCGCAACGACGTACGAGGGCTTCGGCGACGTCGACCTCGTCGTCGAGGCGGTGCCCGAGCGCATGGAGGTCAAGCAGGGCGTCTTCGCCGACCTCGACGCCGTCACGCCCGGGCACGCCGTCCTGGCCTCGAACACGTCGTCGCTGTCCATCACCGAGATGGCCGACGCCACGGGCCGCCCGGACAAGGTCGTCGGCATCCACTTCTTCTACCCGGCCTCGACCAGCCGCCTGGTGGAGATCGTCGAGGGCCAGGACACCTCGCCCGAGACGGTGCAGGCGGCGGTCAACTTCGCCCAGGCGATTCGCAAGATGCCGATTCAGTGCGCCGAGGATCCGGGCTTCGTGGTCAACCGGATCCTCAACGCCGGGGTGGCCGAGCTCTGGCGGATCCAGGAGGAGGAAGGCGTGGATCCAGAGGCGATCGACCGGGCGGTGACGGAGAAGGGGGCCGCGCCCATCGGTCCGTTCCGCCTCACCGACCTGCTCGGCCTCGACACGGTCCTCCACGTCGCCGAGCACCTGCACGAGGCCTACGGGGACCGGTTCTACGTCCACGGCGGCATGCAGGAGCTCGTCGCCGCTGGCCACCTCGGCCGCAAGACGGGACGGGGGTTCTATGACCACGCCGGCTGAGATCGACGGCGATGCCCTGGCCGAGCGGTTCGCGCTCAAGACGTTGGTTGAGGCGTGCCTCGTCGTGCAGGAGGGCGTGGCCACGATCCGCGACGTCGACCTGGGCATGATGGCCGGCGCCGGCATCGTGCCGCCGCCGTTCGCACGTGCCGACGATGCCGGGCTCGACGTGACGCTCGCGGCGCTCGAGCGGGCCGAGGCGGCGTGGGGGGATGCCTACGCGCCGCCGCTGCTGCTGCGACGGCTGGTCGGCCAGGGCCGGCTTGGCCGCAAGAGCGGCCAGGGGTTCTTCCCCTACCCGGCTCCGGACGCGAACGTCGCCGAGGGGCCGGTGCTGCTCGAGACCCGCGGCGAGGTCGCCATTGCCTGGCTGGCGAATCCGCCCGCCAACTCGATCTCGCCGGAGACCGTCGCGGCTCTGGAGGCGGTGTGGGCGCGCGTGGACGGCGATCCGGCAATCCGCGCGCTGGTGCTCGCCTCGGCCAATCCGATGCTCTTCTGCGCCGGGGCGGACATCAAGGCCTTCACGCGGATGGACGCCGCGGCCGGCGCGGACCTGCTCGACGCCGTGCACGGGCTCCTGCGCGCCTGGGAGCGGTCGCGGACGGTCACGATCGCAGCCGTCAACGCCCTTGCCCTGGGCGGCGGCTGCGAACTGGCCATGGCCTGCGACGTGCGCCTCGCCGCCGAGTCGGCCATGTTCGGCCAGCCCGAGATCGGCCTCGGGATCATCCCGGGCTTCGGGGGCACGCAGCGGCTTCCGCGCCTGGTGGGGCCGGCCAAGGCCCTCGAGATGAACCTCACCGGCGACGCGATCGGCGCCAGCGACGCCTACGAGCACGGCCTGGTCAACCGCGTCGTGCCCGATCACGAGCTGCTCGACACGGCGCTGCTGTGGGCGCGAAAGCTCGCCGGCCAGGCGCCACTGGCCGTCGAGCAGATCAAGCGCGCGTCGCACCAGGGCGACCTCGACGACGGCATCGCCGCCGAGAAGGCCGCGTTCGGCACGGTGTTCGCCAGCGCGGACGCCGCAGAGGGCATCGGCGCCTTCCTGGCCAAGCGGGCGCCGTCGTGGCGGGGGGCGTGACCGGCCCGGCGGGACAGGTCGAGCGCCTCGCGGGGCTCGTCCGCGAGGCGTCGAGCGTCGTCGCGCTCACCGGGGCCGGCATCTCGGTGCCGTCGGGCATCCCGGACTTCCGCTCCCCCGGGACCGGCCTGTGGGCGAACGTCGACCCGATGGAGGTCGCGCACATCGACGTCTTTCGGCGCACGCCCGAGCGGTTCTGGCAGTTCTACGGCGCCCGGTTCGCCATGCTCGAGGACAAGCGGCCCAACGGGGCTCATGCGGCGCTCGCGGACCTCGAGGCGCGAGGGGTGCTCGAGGCCGTCGTCACGCAGAACATCGACGGGCTGCACCGGGCCGCCGGGACGCACGACCTCGTCGAGGTGCACGGCTCTACGGCGACCGCCTCGTGCCTGGCCTGCGGCGTCGTCGTCGAGAACGCGGAGGTCCGCCGGCGGATCGCCGCGGCCGAGGATGGCGTGCCGCGGTGCGCCTGCGGTCAGCCGCTCAAGCCGGACGTCGTGCTCTTCGGCGAGATGCTCGATCACGACCGCATGGCGCGGGCGGCGGAACTGGCCGCCGGCGCGGACGTGCTGCTCTGCGTTGGATCGTCGCTGGAGGTCCACCCGGTGGCAGGCCTGCCGGCGATCACGCTGCGGTCGGGCGGCGCGCTCGCGCTCGTCACGAAGGGGGCGACGCCGTTCGACCGGGAGGCGTCGGTCAGGCTGGATCGCGACGTCGTCGACGAACTCCAGGCGCTCGCGGCAGCGATCTGACGCGACTCTCACCCTTGAGTTCACGGTGAGATCCTTTCCAGAATCCTCCGTATTTCCAAGGGATCACGGCGCCCCGGCGGCTGCGCGTGCCCGCAGCGCAGCTTCGAGGCGCTCCAGGGCGAGGGTGACCGCCGGCACGGCGGTCGGCTCGAGCGGGCCGCGGGCGGCATCGCCGGCGGCGGCCAGGACGCCCGGATGCAGCCCGGCGAGCTCGTCGAGCCGCGGCCCCATGCCGTCGACGGCGTCGCGGTCGGGCTCGAGCTCGGCGAGCGCCGCCTGGTACGCGGCGGCAAGCTGCAGCGCGGCTTCGCGGTCGCGGCGCCAGTCGAGATCGAGGCGCGCGCGCAGGACGAGCGTCTCGCAGGCCAGCGGTTCGGCCCGCCCGGCGAGGAACCGCCCGAGCCGCTCCCCGGGCCGAAGCGCAGCGCTGCGGCGCCGGCGACCGGCAGGCGGCGGCGGGACGACGACGGCGGCCGACCACTCGCCCGCGGCGACCTGGTCCCCCGTGCCGTAGCCGAGGCGCACGACCGCCGCCTGGTCGGCGGCGACGTCGGCGCCGTAGGGGGCGGCGGCGGCGACGCGGTGCAGGTGCAGGGCCCGGTTGAGGGCCTCGAGCGCGGCGGCGACCCGCGGCTCGGGATCGCGGCGGGCCGCATCGAGCCATGCCTCCCCGCCCTGCAGGCCGGCGACCGGGCTTGCGTCGATCACCGTCGCGCGGCTCATGGCCAGCACCGCCGGCTCGGCGCCGGTCCCGGCGTCGCGCGGGCGCCGCCGCCGGCGCCCGGAGCGGGCCGCTCCCTCGGCGGAGGCGATCACGAGCACGTGGCTGGCGTCCTGCGAGTCTGGCGGGCGCAGGACGTAGCGACCGGGATCGGGTCCGAGCGGCCAGGGGAACTCGAACTGCGCGAACCGGAACGCCGCGCCCGGACCGGTCACGTCAACGTCCCCGGCGGCGGGCCGGCGTCCCGGCGCTTCAGTCCTTGCCGGGGGCTGCGCCGCCGTCGTCGGGGATCGAGTACTTCGACGGCTTCACGGGCACCGTCGGGTTGTCGATCTCGCCGAGGCGGTCGATGAGCTTGGTCCACTGGTCCGGCTTCAGGATGGCGTTGAACTGCTTGCCGAGCTTGCCGTTCGAGCTGAACCCGGGTTGGAAGCCGACGTGGATGTGGTCGTCGTGGTCGCCGAGGGCCAGCGTGTTGTCGGTGCCCGGGTACTTGTAGAGCGTGATGATCTGATGGGGCTTCATCACGCCCTGGAGCGTCAGCAGGCGCCGGACCGCCATGTCGGTGATCGACCCCTTGCCCTGGTGGCCGTAGATCGGGATGCCGTTGATCGCGGCGATGTCGACGGCGTTGCCGCTGGAGTGCTCGGAAACGCCGCCGGCCTTGGTGAAGTAGGAGTGCCCGCAGGTCAGGGACGACACCGTCGGGTTCATCCCGGAAGCGACGAAGAAGGCGAGCGTCGCAAGCACACGGCGGTCGGTCTGACCGGCCCGGATGTCGCGCCGTCCGCACTCGTAGATCTTGATGCGCGGGTCGGCGAGGACCCGCCGCTC
>CAZEKK010000192.1:2620-5693 GCA_964512905.1 uncultured Solirubrobacteraceae bacterium | reverse complement strand
CTAGTCGATCAGCCGCTTCGTCTGGCGCCAGATCGCGACGCGCCACATCACGACGGCGAAGGCGAGCAGGACGCCGGCGTGGACGAGGTCGACGGGCCGCAGGCCGAAGACGACGAGGTCGCGGACGAGCTGCACGCAGTGGTAGAGCGGGTTGAGGTGGGCGAGCGCCTGCGCTCCCGCCGGCAGCTCGGAGATGGGGAAGAACGTGCCCGCCACCAGGAACAGCGGGGTGATGACCGCGCTGGTGACGTAGTTGAAGTTGTCGATCGACTTCGCGATCGCCGAGATCGTCACGCCGAAGGACGCGAAGCCGAAGCCGGTGACGAAGCCGACGAGGGGGACGAGCACGACGCCGGGAAGCGGGTCCAAGCCGAACGCCACGGCGACGAGCAGCGGCGCCATGCAGTAGACGCCCGCTCGGCACGAGATCCACAGGATCTCGGCCGTGACGAGCTCCTCGGTGTCGACCGGTGCGGCGAGCAGGGCGTCGTAGGTGCGCTGGAACTCCCGCCGCACGAACGTGTTGAACATCCCGGCGAAGACGCTCGAGAAGAGGGCCGCGCTGGCGACGACCCCGGTGCCGACGTACTCGATGTAGTCGATCCCGTTCACCGACGCCACCAGGCCGCCGATCCCGAAGCCGAAGGCCAGCAGGTAGATGGTTGGCTCGACGATCGACGAGAAGGTCGTGGCCTTCCAGTACTTGCGAAAGACGCCGACGTCGCGGCTCATCACGCCCGCGATGGCGGCAGGCTCGAGCCGGTGCAGGCGGCGGGTCCGCGGCGCCGCGCTCACTCGACCTCCTCGCCGGTCAGCATCACGAAGGCGTCCTCGAGGGTCGCGGCCCGCCGCTCGCCGGGCGGGGCCTGGCCGTCGATCTCCTCAGCCCGCAGGATCGCGACCGCGGGGCCGCTGCGGCGGGTCTGCCAGCCGCGCCGCTCGGCATCGGCGGCGACCTCGGCCAGGCGGGTCGGCGGCCCGTACACCTCGACGACCTCGCTGCCGGCGTGCTCGGCGACGAGGTCGGCGGGCAGGCCGCGGGCCACGATCCGGCCCTCGGCCATCACGGCGACCGTGTCGGCCAGGCGCTCGGCCTCCTCGATGTAGTGGGTCGACATCAAGACCGTGACGCCCCGCGTCCGCAGGCCGTCGATCAGCGTCCACAGCTCCTGGCGGATCTGCGGATCCAGGCCGACGGTCGGTTCGTCGAGCAGGACGAGCGCCGGCTCGTGCACGAGCGCGCGTCCGATGAGCAGCCGGCGCCGCATCCCGCCCGACAGCTCCGCGGTCCGCGTGTCGGCCCGCTCGCGCAGGTTGGCGATGTCGAGCGCCCGGTCCACCGCGGCGGCCCGCTCGTGCCGGGGCACCCGGTAGAGCCGCGCGAACACCTCGAGCGTCTGGCGTGCCGTCAGTTCGACGTCGAGGTTGTCCTGCTGGGGGCAGACGCCCATCGCCATGCGGGCCTGCTTGGATTCGCGCGGGACGGCGAAGCCCAGGACGGTGATCTCGCCCGCGTCGGCCAGGGCCTGGGCGGTGAGCATGCGCATCGTCGTCGACTTGCCCGCCCCGTTGGGGCCGAGCAGGCCCACGCACGTGCCGGCCTCGACCTCGAGGTCGAGGCCGGCGACCGCGGTGATCGGGCCGAAGCGCTTGACGACGCCGCGCAGCGAGATGGCCGGGGCAGGTGAGGGCACTGCCTCCGATGATGGCGCACCGGCGCGCCGGGGCGGCGCGCGTGTCAGCCGGAGGGCTTGACCGCCACGCGCGGGACCGGCGGCAGCGGTGTCAGCCGCGCCTCGATCTCGGCCCGGCGTCCCTCCAGGAACGGCGGCAGCGCGACCGCTTCTCCGAGCGTCTCGAGCGGCTCGTCGGCGGTGAAGCCGGGGCCCATCGTCGCCAGTTCGAAGAGCACGCCGCTCGGCTCGCGGAAGTAGATCGAACGGAAGTAGAAGCGGTCGATGACCGGGGTCGGACGCCAGCCGTCCTCGGCGACCTTCTCCTGCCAGGCGGGCTGATCGTCCAGGCGGGTGGCCCAGGCGACGTGGTGCACGGTGCCTGCCCCGGGGACACCGTAGCCGTGCGGCGGCTCGTAGGCGATCCAGCCGCCACGCTCGGCGCCGCGCGCCTCCCAGCGGCCCTCGCCGGCGCTGGTGAAGCCGAGCGTCCCCTCGAGGAGGTCCCGGCTGTCCTGCGGGGCGGAGGCGTAGGCGCGCACGCCGGCGAAGCCCAGGAGGGCGTACTGCGCCGGCACGTCCGAACCGGTGGCCGGCAATGCGGTGTCCGGCACGTCCTCGACGACGAGTTCCAGGCCGAGGCCCTCGGGGTCGGCGAACGTCAGGCGCCCGGGCTCCCTCGCCGCGTCGACGCGCTCCTCGGCCAGGCGCACGCGCCAGAAGTCCAGCGCGTCCTCGGAGGCGACGCGGAAGGCGACGGTGTGGACCATCCCGTCGCCGGCGTGGCCGCGCCGGGCGCCGGGGTACTCGAAAAAGGTCAGGTCGAAGCCGGGCGAGCCCGCGGGGTCGCCGTAGAACAGGTGGTAGACCGAGGGGTCGTCCTGGTTGACGGTCTTCTTCACCAGCCGCATGCCCATGACGCGCGTGTAGAAGGTCAGATTGGCGGGCGCGTCGCCAGTGATCGCGGTGACGTGGTGGACTCCTTCGAGGTGCATCAGCGGGCCTTTCCGAAGTAGTTGCATGGGCAACTATAACGCAGATGGACGTTCGGCCGGGGCGGAGCGCCGCCGACGAGCGGCGCCGCGCCAGCAACCGGGTCCGCCGGTCAGATGGCGCGGCGGTCGCCGGACGGTCGTCTACGCTGGCCCGCCCGGATGCGACGACCCGCTCCCACCGTCCACCGCGCCGTGCTGCGCGTCCTCGTCGTCGCCGTGCTGCTGGCCGGCGCGACTGCGGCCCCGGCGTCAGCGGCCAGCGTCGCCTACATCGAAGGCGGCAACGTCTGGCTCTCGTCGCCCGACGGGACGAAGAAGGTCCAGCTCACGACAGACGGGACGCCGCAGAAGGGGTGGCTCGGGGTCTCGCAGGCTGCCGACGGGCGCACGGCGGCGGTCTACAAC
>CAZEKK010000192.1:0-2520 GCA_964512905.1 uncultured Solirubrobacteraceae bacterium | reverse complement strand
ACTCCGACGGGTCGGCGATCAGCATCCAGGACGCTCCCAACGCGCCGTTCACGGACGGCAGCGCTCCGTGGATCTCGCCGGCCGCCGGCTTCGAGCTCAAGCGCGCCGACGTCGCCAGCACGGGCAACAAGGTGGCGCTCGAGTCCTACCGCGCCAGCCCGCCCGCCGGGGTTCCGAACAACGTCATCGGGATCGTGCCGTTCAGCGGCGGCGCCGGCGCGGGCAGCGTCCTCGCGCCTCAGAACGGCTGCGACCTCCCCGCCGCGGGGAACGCCTTCGCCGTGTCGTGGTCGCCGGACGGCAGCCAGATCGCCTGGCGCGACTCCCAGGGCCTGAAGGTCGCCGGCACGCCGGTGCTGCCGGCCACGACCGACGCCTGCACGTTCACGTCGCCGCCGGTGCTCATCACCTCGGTGCCGCCCGACGCCAGCCCGGATTCGAAGGACAGCACGTACCTCACGAGCGAAGGCCCGAGCTTCGGCGGCGCCGACGTTGCCGCCATCATCGCCGCGCGGACGCCGGCCCAAGGCGGCGGCGGCGGCGGCGGCGGCGGCGGCGGTGGCGGTGGCGGTGGCGGCGGCGCCGCGCCGCCGCGGGTGACGATCACCGCACCGGCCCGCATCACCGCCACGGCGTTCACCCGCGGCGTGGTGCTGCGCGTCCGGGCCGTGGCGCGGGGACGGATCGACGTCGTCGCGACCATCCCGCGCTCGGTGGCGCGGCGGCTGAAGCTGCCGACGACCATCGCCCGCGGTCGCGGCACCGCCCGGCGGGCGGGCCAGATCGTGACCGTGCGCCTCGTGCCCGTCGCCGCGGCCAAGCGCGCCGCGAAGCGGCTGCGCCGGGTCAAGGTGACGGTCCGGGCGTCGCAGGGCGCCCGTCGCACGACGGTCGTGCGCACCCTGCGCTGACGCGGGCGACCGGGGTCCAGCGCCGGCGCTCGGGAACGTCCGCTACACGACGCGCTTCACGTGAAACGACCCTCGCACCGCGCGCGGGTCGACGGTCAGGCCGCGCTGGGTGACGGCGATCTCGCCGCGGGCGGCCATCTCGGCGCACACCGCCCGCACGGCGGGCATCACGTCCTCCCACTGCTGGCCGCCGAGGCGCCGCGCCGCCTCGGTCGGGTCCAGCGCCCTGCCGGGCGGGCGCGCGTCGAGCAGCGCGGAGATCGTGCGGGCGACCTGGTGCAGCGTCACCTCCATCGCAGCGCCTTCGGGGCGTCGCGCATCCGGATCACGCGCGCCGGCACGCCGCCGACGATCGCGTTGTCCGGCACGTCCTTGGTGACGACGGCGCTCGTGCCCACCACGCAGTTGTCGCCGACGGTCACGCCGCGCAGGATGCAGGCGCCATAGCCCAGCCAGCAGTTGTGGCCCACGCGGACGTCGCGCTTGTAGATGCCCTGCAGCCGGATCGGGCGCTCGATGTCCACGACGCCGTGGTCGAAGTCGATCAGCATCACCCGGTCGGCGATGACGCACTCGCGACCGATCGAGACGTGCTGAAACGCCGACACGGTGCACTCCTGGCCGAGCACCGACTTCGCGCCGATCAGGACCTCGCCCTCGTGGGCGCGGATCTTGCAGCCGTGGCCGATCCACGACCACCGGCCGAGGACGACGCGGGCGTCGCGCCCGATCTCGAACGTGACGCCCGGGCCCACGAACGCCAGGCCGTCGGTCTGCAGGCGGCCGCGCCAGCGCAGCTTCAGCCAGGCCAGCCGCAGCGCGAGGCGGCCGTAGTTCGGGGTGAGCATCCCGTGCGTGCGCAGGAAGCGCAGCAGGGCCAGCGGGCCGCCCCTGCGCGGGGGCGGTTCGCCGCGGACGTCGGCGGCTGTGGCGGAGCGTGGAGGCGCCACGGCGGGCGGCATGCCGGGATCGTAGTCGCCGCGGTGGCGCCTTCGTCCCGGCGGCCGGGGCCGCACGGGCCCGCCGCGCCCGGCGCGGGCGGCGGCCCGCGCCCGCCGCGCCCGCCCTGCGATCATGGCCGCCGCATGGCCGCCGACCCCACGCTCGCGCAGCGCCTCCTCGCCGGCGACCGGCGTGCGCTCGCCCGTGCGATCACGCTGGTCGAGAACGACGATCCCGCCGGTTGGGACCTCGTCCGCGAGGTCTATCCCCGCACGGGCGGCGCCGCGATCGTCGGCTTCACGGGCCCGCCCGGCGTGGGGAAGTCGACGCTCATCGGCGCGCTGACCGCGCACGAGCGGGCCGCCGGTCGCGACGTCGCCGTGCTCTCGATCGACCCGTCCTCGCCGTTCAGCCAGGGCGCGCTGCTCGGCGACCGCATCCGCCTCACCGAGCACTTCCTCGATCCGGGGGTCTTCATCCGCTCGATGGCCAACCGGGGTGCGCTCGGCGGGCTGTCCGAGGCCGCGCTGCAGGCGGCCCTGCTCATGGACGCGGCGGGCGTCGACGTCGTCCTGCTCGAGACCGTCGGCGTCGGGCAAGCCGAGGTCGACGTCATGGACCACGCCGACACGATCGTGCTCGTGCTGATGCCGGGGTCGGGCGACTC
>CAZEKK010000191.1:0-5727 GCA_964512905.1 uncultured Solirubrobacteraceae bacterium | reverse complement strand
CGGGCATGGCGCGTCCTGTACCGCTCGACCGGCTGGCGGGGCCGGCCGGTGGCCGTCTCGGGCGCCGTCTTCGTGCCGGCCGGCCGCGCGCCGCGCGGCGGCTGGCCGGTCATCAACTGGTCGCACGGCACCGTCGGCATCGCCAACCGCTGCGCGCCGTCCTTCGCCGGTCGCTCCGAGCGCGACGTCACCTACCTGTCGGGATGGCTCAAGGCCGGCTACGCCATCGCCGCGACCGACTACGAGGGCCTGGGAACCCCGGGCCCGCATCCGTACCTCGAGGGCCGCAGCCAGGCCAGCGCGTCGATCGACATGGTGCGGGCGGCCCGGACCGTCGCGCCGAGCCTCGGTCGCGCGTGGGTCGAGGTCGGCCAGTCCCAGGGCGGGCAGGCCGCGCTCTTCACGGCGATGGCGGCCACCAAGCGCGCGCCGGAGCTGCGCTATCTCGGCGCCGTGGCGACGGCGCCCCCGTCCTACTGGCGCGTCCAGCTCGGGGCGGCGCTGACGGACTCGATCCGGGCGGCGCTCACGCCGCTGGTGGTGCGCGGCCTGCAGGTGGTGGAGCCCCGCATCGACCCGGCGGACTTCCTCACCGCCGACGGGCTGGCCCTGCTCCCGGTCGCCGACACGGGCTGCACGAAGGAACTCGTCGACGCGGTGCTGCCGCTCGTCGGCAGGCGCCTGCTGTCTGGGGATCCGCGGTCCAGCTCGCTGCTCATGGGCGCGATCAACCGCCATCTCGAGATCCCGGCGGCCAAGCTCGATCGCCCGCTGTTCGTCGGGCAGGGCCAGAAGGACCAGATCGTCGTGCCCGCGGCGACCGACCTGCTCGTCGCCAAGCTGCGCCGGGCGGGCTCGCGCGTGCGCTTCGACCGCTATCCCGACGCCGACCACAACGGGGCGCTGACCTCGTCGGCAGCGCCGGTCAAGCCCTGGGTCGCGGCGCTGTTCCGCGCCGCCGCCCGCCGCGGCTGACGGCCGCTACCTCGGCACCGGCAGCTTCAGGTCGCGCACGGCGTCCTCGGCGGTCGCCGCCATGCCGGCATAGCCGGCCTTGGAGGGGTGGATGCCGAGGTCGCCGCTGATCACCCAGTAGCTGCTGGATGGGCACTTGAGGAAGTTCAGCGTGCCGAGCGTCGAGAAGAGGTCCTGGCTGATGCGTGACTGCCGCGACGGGCCGTCGCAGTTGCCGCCGGGGCCGCCGAAGTAGAACGGCGGCGGCGCGACCATGTGGAGCCGGTCGCCCCAGCCGTCCTCGGCACCTTGGGCTCGCACGTCGTTCATCGCCGCCGCGACCTCGTCGTTGATGAGGCGCACGAGCACCCGGATCCCATCGGGCGAGAAGAACGAGATCGCCGGCCAGACGGTCGGGTATCCCATGACGAGCACGTGGTTGTCGGGCGCGAGCATGAGCTGCCGGAAGACCGACGCCATGCGCTCGCGCACCTTCTCCTGGGCGATGAAGGCGGACACGCACTTGGTGAGCCCCTTGGTGCCGCCGCTCTTGGCCTCGTTGGCGCAGCGCCACTGGTTTCCGAGGTCGACGAGCAGTTCGCTGAGCAGCGGGTTGGCCCCGAGGGTCATCACGGTGAGGTCGGGGTTGTCGAGCCTGACCAACGACAGCTCGCCCGTCCTGCCGTTCGAGAAGCTTGTGCCTCCGGCCCACTGCCGCGGCTCGCTGCCGGTCACCGCGTAGTTGACGTACGTCCGGTAGGTGCGCTCGCTCGCGGTCGCGCTGGCCGGGACGCCGAGCCGCTTGGCGAGCTGCGCCGCCCACGAGACCTGGTTGGCGTAGCCGGAGTCGGCCGTGTAGTGGACGACGGTGCCGTCGTAGCCGGTGCGATCCGGGCTGTTGGACGAGCAGCGGTTGTTGGGCACGGGGGCATCGAGCGGCTTGCACCCGAGGAGGATCGGCAGGTCGAACCGCTGATCGCCCGGGAGTGTCTTGAAGATGTCGGGCGGGACCATCGAGTCCCCGTCGCCGAAGTAGCCGAATCCGGCGGTCACGGAGTCGCCGACGGCCCGCACGAGGAACGGCTTGACACGGACCGTGACGCGGAAGCTGTCGCCGGTCTTGCCGTCGGAGCGCCGCTCGGTGATCGTGAAGCCGTCCAGGCCGGCGAAGCCTCTCCGCGGCGTGTAGGTGGCCTGCAGGCGGTAGGCGACCCGGGCCGCAGGACGGATCCCGATCGGGATCCGCTCCAGGCGAACCGTGTGGTCCTCGGGCCGGCGCTCGGATTCGACGCGGAAGGCGTCGAGCTTCAGGCCCGGGCCCGAGCACAGTTCGACCACCTCGGGCCTGGCCTGATTGGGAGCGACCTCGATCTCGAAGCGCCGTCCGCCTTCCGTGGTCCCGGCCGGCGGGTGGATGTATCCGTCGCAGCGCCCGATGTCCGGCCCGGCAGCGCCTCCCGGCGCCACCGGGACCGACAGGCGCGCTGCGTCGGCGGCACCGAAGTCGGGCCGGCCGTCGCCCCACTCGTCGAGGCGCTGCGAGGCGCTCACCGCCGCGCGCAGCGTCCGTCCGGATCCCCGCAGGACCCGGCGCGTGTCATCTCGGCTCAGCCACGCCCGCAGTGTCCGCACCGAGCCCGAGCCACGGACCGAGCGCGGCAGGATCTCTGCCGCCGCGGCGCTCGCGGTGCGGCCGCCGGAGCCCCGCAGACGGACCGCCACCTGCCCGGTGAAGGTCGCTTCGTCGGCGAGCAGCCGCGCCCGCGCCGGGCGCACGTCGCCGAAGCGCACCCGCACGTCCAGGGCGAGGCGGCCGCGGTTGGCGCCGCGCGTTGCCAGCCGGGCCTGTGCGTCGATGACCTCGGTGCGGGACGCGATCGGCCCCTGCCGCAGCGCAGCACCGGCGGGCGCGGCGGCGGCAGCCGACGCGGTCGCGACCGCGACCGCGGCCGCGGTGATCACTCTCAGGAAGGCTTCCGTGCTCATGGGCGCGTCCTCGGTCGCGTTCGTGACGGCGGCAAGATACTGCCGCGGTCCGCGGCGTGCGACGCTTGCGGGCAGACGCTCAGCCGCCGGGGGCGGCCGGCGGCAGGGCGCTCATCAGGCTCAGGAACGCCGCGACGCACAGGTCGTGCACGTCCTGCCGGCCCGGGGTGCCGCGCTCGAGCCAGTCCAGTGCGGCGGCCTCGACGAAGCCGAGCCAGCCGCGCACCGCGAGGCGCTGGAGGTCCCCCGGCTCGCCCGGCAGGCCGGCGACCAGCCGCTCGGCGATCTGCCCCCGCGCGCCGTCCACGATCGCCCGCACCTCGGGGTCTGAGCCGATGCCGCCGCGGGTGAGCGTGACGTAGCCGGTCCGATGCTCCTCGACGTAGGCGAGGTAGGCCTCGAGACCGCTGCCCAGCGCATGGATCGGCTCGGCATCGGGCGCCGGGTCGGTCGCGGTGACGAGCGCGGCCGCCGCCACGCGGACCGTCTCGACGTAGAAGTCGCGCTTGCTGGGGAAGTAGTGGTAGAGCAGCCCCTTCGAGATGCCGGCCGCTGCAGCGATGTCCTCGATGGCGATCTCGTCGTACGGCCGCTCGCTGAAGAGGCGCGTCCCGACCTCGACGAGCTGGGCGCGGCGGGCGTCGAGGTCCAGGCGGGTGCGCTGGGCGGCGGGCACGGCGAGCGAGTCTACGCCCACCGCTGGTGGGCGGCGGGTCCGCCGGTCAGCGCGGAGCCAGCCCGGCCTGGCGGGCCGCGAACAGCTCGCCGATGAGCGCCTGGGCGACAGCGGGATCGAACTGGGTGCCGGCGCCGTCCATGAGCTCCGCAACGGCGTCCTCGTGCGACATGGCCTTCCGGTAGGGGCGGTCGGAGGTCATCGCGTGGTAGGCGTCGCAGGCCAGGATGATCCGCGACCCCATCGGGATGTCCTCGCCGGCCAGGCCGTCGGGGTAGCCGCCGCCGTCCCAGCGCTCGTGCTCGTGGCGGACGATGCGCGCGACCCCACCGAGGCCGGGGATGGCCCGCAGGATGCGTTCGCCGATCACAGTGTGGTCCTTCATGAGCTTCCACTGCTCGTCGGTGAGCGCCCCCGGCTTGTTGAGGATCTCGTCCGGGATCGCGACCTTGCCGATGTCGTGCAGCAACGCAGCCGCGCGCACGCGGTCGATCTCGTCCTCGTGCAGCCCGAGGTTGCGGCCGACGGCCGCCACGAGCTCGACCACCGACTCGGAGTGCTCGCCGGTGTAGCGGTCGCGCTCGAGCAGCGCGACCGCAAGCGCCGCGACGGCGTCGCGCTGGCCCTGCCCCGCCGCATCGTGGTCGGGATCGCCGCCGACCGCCACGCGACCGCCTCCGGCGGCCCGAGCGGCGTCGAGCCCGCGGCCGGCGGCGGCCAGGAGCTGGGCGGTGCCCTCGAGGCGGTTGAAGCGTGCGACGCCGGCCGAGACGGAGATGCAGGTCTGGCGGCCGGCCTCGGTGGCCTCCAGCTCCAGCAGGATCCGCTCGAGGAAGGCCTGGGCGCCGTCGGTGTCGGTCTCCGGCAGCAGGACGGCGAACTCATCGCCGCCGGTCCGGCAGGCGAGGTCGTGCCCGCGCGTGTACTCCCGCAGCACCCGTCCCACGGCGGCGAGCACGTCGTCGCCGGCGGCGTAGCCGTGCGTCGCGTTGACCGTCCGGAACCGGTCGACATCGATGATCACCGCGCTGAGCGGGCGCCCGTGGCGGCGGGCGCGGGAGACCTCGATGTCGGCGGCGGCGCGGAAGCGGGCGAGGTCGAGCAGTCCCGTCAGGTGGTCGATGCCGTCGCGCGCCTGCAGAGCAGCCTCGAGCGACGCGATCCGGCCGCGCGCGTCGCCGAGCAGGCGTTCGAGCTCGTCCTGCTGCCACCGGAGAGCCATGCCGGGTCCATCGTCGCCGCCGGCGGGGCGCTTGACGTGCGCCGGAGGGCGCTGGACCGATGGCGGATCGCGTGGCGCCTCGGCGCTCGGAGAGGGAGGCATCCGGCCCGCCGCGCAGAATCCACCACGAATGGTGGTCATCGGCATCGATCCGGGCACCGCGAACACCGGCTTCGGTGTCGTCGCGCGGCGCGCCGGGCGCCTCGTGGCGCTCGACGGCGGGGTGGTCCGGACGCGGTCCGGGGCTGCGCCCGAGGAGCGCCTGGCGGCGATCCACGCCGAGATCGCGGCGCTGCTGGCCGAGCACCAGCCCGCGGCGATGGCGGTCGAGGGCCTCTATTTCGGGGTCAACGCGCAGACGGCGTTCGCGGTCGGGCAGGCGCGCGGCGCCGCGCTGCTCGCCGCCGGCCAAGCCCGTGTCCCCTGCCACACCTACACGCCCCAGCAGATCAAGTCCGCGGTCTGCGGCAGCGGGCGGGCCGAGAAGGCCCAGGTCCAGGTCATGGTCCAGCGGCTGCTGTCGCTCGACGCGCCGCCCGCGCCCGACCACGCCGCCGACGCGCTCGCCGCGGCGATCTGCCACCACAACGCCGCCCCCCTGCTCGCGGCGGTCGGTCGCGGCCTGCAGCCCGCCGGAGCGGCGCCGTGATCGCCCTCGTCCGCGGCGAGGTCGTGGTGCGGCGCCCCGGCCATGTCGTCGTGGACTGCGGCGGGGTCGGCTACCGCCTCGCCGTCTCTGCCGAGACCCTGCGCCACGTCCCGGCGGCGGGGCGCGAGGCCAGCCTGCACACCCACCTCGTCGTCCGCGACGACCAGATGCTGCTCTACGGCTTCGCCACCGAGGAGGAGCGCGACCTCTTCCTGCTGCTCATCGGCGTGCAGTCGGTCG
>CAZEKK010000190.1:0-5728 GCA_964512905.1 uncultured Solirubrobacteraceae bacterium | reverse complement strand
GCGGCGCCGCGCGTGCCCTCGACCGCGATGCGCGCCGCGCCGGTCAAGGTCGCGCCCGGCGGGCCGACTACCGGGGGCAGATGAATCGCGGGCTCTACATCGCGGCGTCGGGGATGCTGGCCGAGACCGTCCGGCAGAACCAGATCGCCAACGATCTCGCGAACGCCTCGACCCCCGGGTACCGGCCCGACCGGGCCGCGCAGGCCGAGTTTGGCCAGCTCCTGCTGGCCAACACGCTCACCGGCCAGCAGGTGGGGTCGATGGGGACTGGCGTCCAGATCGCCCAGACCGTGACCGACTTCACGCCGGGCCCGATCCGCGACACCGGCGAGCCCCTGGATTTCGCCATCGAAGGCGACGGCTTCTTCGCGGTCGCTGGCGCCGGCGGCCGGCGCTACACCCGCGACGGCCAGTTCCGCGTCGCGGCCAACGGCACGCTCGTGAACGCCCAGGGCGCGCAGGTGCTCGGCCAGGGCGGGCAGCCGATCCGGGTCGGATCCGACGGCACGGTCGACCCGAAGCAGATCGGGATCTTCGCCGTGCCCAACCCGGCCAAGGCCGGGGACGGCACCTTCACCGGCGGCGGCGGCGGACGGCCCGCGGGGGCGGCGGTCCGCAGCGGCGCCCTGGAGGGCTCCGGCGCCAACGCCACGCGCTCGATGGTCGACATGATCGCCTCGCTGCGCGCCTTCGAGGCCGGGCAGAAGGTCATCACGACCATCGATCAGACGATGGCCCGCTCCGCCAGCACCGTCGGCGCGCTGGCCTGATCGTCTCGCGGGCGGGTTCGCCCTGCTGAACGCTCAAGTTCCGGGCCTCCCGTCCGACCATCCGGGGCGACTGACGCACGAGCCCGACGCTGGACCGCGACGCGGAGGCAGGGCTCCCACAACTGAGGGAACCGACCCACACCATGCTCGAAGGTCTGTATTCCGCCGCTGCCGGCATGGAGGCGCAGCAGGCGCGGCTCGACGAAGCCTCCAACGATCTCGCGAACGTCTCGACGACGGGGTACAAGCGCGCCCGCGTCTCGTTCCGCGACCTCCTCTACGCGCCGGCCGGGCGCGGTGCGGCCGGCGGGCAGAACGTCGGTGCCGGCGCCGCCGCGAGCGTGATGGGCCGCAGCTTCTTCGTCCAGGGGGCGCTGCAGCCGACCGGCCAGCCTCTCGACCTCGCGCTCGAGGGTCCCGGCTTCTTCGAGGTCCGCACCGCCGACGGCGCCACCGCGCTGACCCGCAACGGCGCCTTCGGCCTCAACGCCGACGGCCGGCTCACCGACAGCACGGGCAACGTCGTCCAGCCGCCGATCGCGGTTCCCAAGGGCGCCACCGCACAGGATCTCGAGGTCGGCGCGGACGGCACGGTCACGGCGAACGGCAGGCGCCTCGGCAAGCTCGCCGTCGTCGACGTGCCCGCGCCCGACGGACTGGCGGCGCTCGGCTCGTCCCTGTTCCAGGCGACCGCCGCCAGCGGGCAGCCCCGGGCCGCCGGCGCGGGAACCGCGGTGCGGCAGGGCAGCCTGGAGGCCTCGAACGTCGACATCGCCAACGCGATGGTCGACCTCATGACGGCCCAGCGGTCGTTCGAGCTGGCCAGCCGGGCGATCAAGCTCCAGGACCAGATGGCGGAGATCGCCAACCAGATCAAGCGCTGATGCCCGGCCTGGACGCCATCGCCCCGATCGACACGGCAGCCCTGCCGGCCGAGGTCCGCGCCGCGCCGCCGCGCGACCAGGAGCTCTACCAGTCGGCGCTCGCCTTCGAGCGACTGCTCGTCGGCCAGCTTGCGAAGTCGATGACGGCGACCGCCGGCCTCGGCGGCGCCGATGAGGGCGACGGCGAGGACGGCGGCGACGCGGGCGGGGGCGCCTACGCCCAGATGCTGCCCGACGCGCTCGCCGACGGGGCCGCCGCCGCGGGCGGCCTCGGCCTGGCGGCCGACCTGTGGCGCTCCATGCGTGGAGCCGGATCGTGACGACGCTCGCGCCGCTCCCCGCCCGGCCGCAGGATCCGTTCGTCGCCGAGGTGCTCGACCACCTCGACGCCCAGATCGACTCCTCGCGCCGGCTGCTGGCCACCGTCCTGCGCCAGGGCGAGGCGGTTCGGGCGCGCGACGTCGACGCGGTCCTGCAGTGCATGACCGCGATCCAGACCGAGATGGACGGGCGCGGACGGCTCGAGCTGCAGCGCACGGCGATCCTGTCGGGCGCCGGCCGGCGCCTGGGGCTCGATGCCGCCGAGGTGACGCTCGAGCGGATGTGCGCGCTCATGCCCGAGCCGGGCAACGCCGAGGCGGCGCGTGAGCGCTCCGCCGAGCTGCGCGGGCTGCTCGCCGAGATCCAGCGCGAGCACCGCACCAACCGGGCGCTCATGCGCCAGGAGCTGAGCTTCCTCGAGCACCTCACCCGCCTGCTCAGCAACGAGCCCGAGGCCGGCTACCGCCCCGGCGGCCGCGACGTCGGCGCGGCCAGGCGCGAGGCCGCGACCCGCCGATCCCTGGACCTGACCGCCTGATGCCCATCTCCGCCTTCTTCGGGCTCGAGACCGCGCTGCGGGGGCTGCTCGCCCAGCAGCGCGCCCTCGACGTCACGGGCCACAACGTCGCGAACGCGAACACCGAGGGCTTCTCGCGCCAGGCGGCGGTGATGGCCGCGTCGGCGCCGCTCACGCTCCCCGCCGGCGCCCTGCAGAGCGGCGGCCGCGCCGACCTCGGCTCGGGCGTCGACGTCCTGCAGTACCGGCGCATCCGCGACACCTTCCTCGATCTCCAGTACCGCGCCCAGAACACCGTGCTCGGCGATCGTTCGGCGACGACGCGCTCGCTCGACCAGGCCGAGATGGCGCTCGCCGAGCCGGGCCCGAACGGGCTCAACACCCAGCTCAACCGCTTCTGGAGCGCCTGGTCGGATCTCGCGAACTCCCCGGAGAGCCCGGCGGCCCGCCAGTCCCTCGTCGACACCGCTCGCACGCTGGCGGGCACCTTCGCCACGCTGGACGCCCAGCTGCAGACGGTCGGCGGCCAGGCGGCAGCGGAGTACGCGTCGATCACCGGCCCGAGCGGCGACGTCCAGAGCCACGCCGCCGAGATCGCGAACCTCAACGCGGCGATCAAGTCCGCCGTCGCCGCCGGCTCCCAGCCCAACGACCTCATGGACCGCCGCGACCTGCTGCTCGACAGGCTCTCCGAATTGGCCGCGGTCTCGGTCACCGATCTCGGGAACGGCTCCCTCGACGTGCGCTTCGGCGACGCCGCCACGCCGCTGGTCGCCGACACGACCGTCACCTGGCCGCAGGCGCTGACCGCGCCGCAGGGCAAGCTGGGCGCGCTCCTGCGGATCTCGCAGCCCGGCGGCACGATCGCCAGCTACCGCGCCGACCTCGACGCGATCGCCACGACGCTGGCGAACGCCGTCAACGCGCTGCACACCACGCCGCCGTTCTTCACCTACACGGGCGGCGCGGCCGCCGCGACGCTGGCCGTCAACGTCTCGGCGGCGACGATCACGCCCTCGACGTCGGGCGCGCCCGGCGCCAACGACATCGCGGTGGCCATCGGCGGCCTGCGCGGGGGCGCCGCCGACGGCGCCTACGCGACGTTCGTCACCCGCATCGGCTCCGACGTGCGCAACGCGCGGCGCGAGGAGACGAACGCCCAGGTGCTCACCGACGCCGTCGAGGATCGCCGCCAGAGCGCGTCGGGCGTCTCGATGGACGAGGAGATGAGCAACCTCATCCGCTTCCAGCGCGGCTACCAGGCCTCGGCGCGGGCGCTCTCGACGATGGACGAGATGCTCGACACGCTCATCAACCGCACCGGGCGGGTGGGCCTGTGACCACGCGGATCACCCAGGCGATGATCGCCCGCTCCACGCTCGCGGACATCAACGCGGTCGCGACCAAGCTCTCGGCCACGCAGCAGCGGATGTCGTCGGGCAAGGAGATCTCGCGGCCCTCCGACGACCCCTTCGCGACGGCCCGCGCCCTCGCGCTCGCATCCGAACTCGACGCCCACCGCCAGTACCAGCGCAACGTCGACGAGGCCGCCGCCTGGCAGTCCGTCACCGACACGGCGCTCGAGAAGATGACCGCCATCGTCCAGCGCTCCCGCGAGCTGCTCGTCGCGGGCGGCAGCGACGGCGCGGGCCAGGCGGCCCGCGCGGCGATGGCCGACGAGATCGATCAGCTCATCGGGGCGCTCAAGCAGGAGGCCGGCACGACCTACGGCGGCCGGTACGTGTTCGCCGGCACCCAGACGGCGACCAAGCCGTACGCGATCGGCGGCGCCGACGCCTATCTCGGCGACACCGCGGCGATCTCGCGGGAGATCGGTCCGGGCGTCTCGGTGGCCGTCAACGTCGACGGCCAGTCGCTGCTCGGCAACGGCCAGGGCGCCGCCGACGGCCTGCTGCTCGACAACCTGCGCGACATCGCCCAGCACCTGCGCGGCGGGACCGCCGCCGACGCCGACGCGCTGCGCATCGCCGACCTCCAGGCGCTCGACGCCAACCTCCAGAACCTGAGCCGCGCCCGGGCCGCGGTCGGCGCGACGACGAACCGCCTCGAGACGGCCGGCGCCCGCCTGGCCCAGCTCGAGGAGGCCACCACCAAGCTGCTCTCCGACGTCGAGGACGCCGACATGGCCAAGACCTTCGTCGAGTTCTCGACCCAGCAGGCGGTCTACCAGTCGGCGCTGCGCGCCGGCGCCAGCATCGTCCAGTCCTCGCTCCTCGACTTCCTGCGATGAGCGCGGCTCCACGACGGCAACCAACGATCCAAGGAGGATCGAATTCCATGTCAACCACCACGATCATCTCGTCCCGCTTCGGGACGATCGAGGTTGCTCCGGACGCGGAGCTGCAGTTCCCGTCCGGGCTCATCGGCATCGCCGGGACGCGCTACACGCTCCTCGCCCGCGAGGAGGACAGCACGTTCCTGTGGCTGCAGTCCCTCGACGACGGCGACTTCGCCTTGCCGGTCGTGAACCCGTGGCGGTTCTTCGGCGACTACGAGGTCGAGATCTCCGACGACGAGGCGGCGCGCATCGGCCTCGGCGAGGCCGACGACACCGAGGTGTACGTCACGGTCCGCGCCGCCGACGCGATCGAGGACTTCGCCGCCAACCTGCGCGCTCCCATCCTCGTGAGCGCGCGCCGCGGCTTTCAGGTGCTCAACGAGTCGCCGAGCGCGGTGCTCCAGGCGCCCCTGCTCGCCGGCCTGGCCTCGGAGCACGATCGCGAAGCGGCCTAGCCGCGACGCCCCAAAGGAGAGATTCGCGTGCTCATCATCACTCGCCGCGCCGAGGAGATCATCCGCATCGGCGACGACGTCGTCGTCAAGGTGATCGACATCAGCGGCAACACCGTGCGCCTCGGCATCGAGGCCCCGCGGTCGCTGCCCGTGTACCGCCAGGAGGTGTGGGAGGCCGTCAGCGCCGAGAACCGCGCCGCCGCCGACACCCCGCCGGAGGCGCTGGAGCGCGCCGCCGCGCCGGAGGCAGAGGCCTCCGTCTGACCCCACTCGTCCCCGCAAGGAGCAAAGGACCACCACCGCCATGTCACTGAGGATCAACAGCAACGTCGAAGCGTTCAACGCCCACCGCCAGCTCGTCGCCAACAGCGGCAAGCTGTCGAAGTCGATGGAGCGCCTGTCGTCGGGCCTGCGGATCAACCGCGCGGCCGACGACGCCGCCGGCCTGGCCATCTCCGAGCGCCTGCGGGCGCAGGCGACGG
>CAZEKK010000189.1:0-5730 GCA_964512905.1 uncultured Solirubrobacteraceae bacterium | reverse complement strand
CACGAACCCCGGCAGCCCGTTCGAGTACCCCGGCTCCGGTCCGATCACCATCGCCCCCCTCCCCGGCTGCACCGATCCGGTGAGCGTGAACACCGAGACCGTCGACCCGGACGGCGGCGGGCCCCTGCCGCTGGCCCTCTACACCCACGTCGTCTGGAACGTCGGATCGCTCACGCCGGGCCAGGTGAAGACGTTCCCCTACCGGGCGGCGATCCCCATCCGCGCCAACACCGACACGTTCACCGGCGCACGACCGTCCGCCGCCTCCGGCGCCCAGGGCGCCAACCTCGACAACAACTCCGGGCCCGACGTCGCCGACGAGACCGCCCTGACGAACCGCGCATCCGCCGCAGGCACCTACCAGGGCCCGACGCCGATTGCCGTCTCGGACGCCACGACGCTGACCCGCACGGCCGAGGACTGGGTGATCCGGAAGGGGGCCTCCAGCTCGACGCTGGCCCAGGGCGCTCTGACGACCTGGACGCTGACCCTGCAGACGTCGGAGTACCGCTACGTCGACGGCGCCACGATCACCGACACGCTGCCGAGCGGCCTGTGCCCGGTGAACAGCACGACGAACTGGACGTCACAGAACGACTCCGCCGATGCGGAGTGCGGGCCGGTCGCGGGCACCGATCCGTCCGTGCCCTGGTCCAGTGCCGTGGAGCAGGCCAACGGCACCTGGCAGATCACGTGGAACAGCTCCGTCTTCCCCGCGCTCGCCCACACCAACGTCAATGACACGCTCACCCTGACCTTCACGAGCCGCACGCGCGCCCGCTACCAGCAGAACTTCCTGCCCACGACGCCGTTCCTCACCCGCGACGGCATCTCGAACACCGTCGACACCGCAGGGCAGGGCTTCGCCCGCTGCACGTCGCCAGGCACGCCGGACTGCTCGACCCCGGGGCCGATCATCGCCCGCGACGGACCAAACGGAGGCACGATCGTCGATGCCAGCAGTGCGGGCCAGACCGCACCGAGCCCTTCGATCGACAAGCGGGTCGCGGTCCCTGGATTCGCGAACTGCCTCGGGGCGACCTACGTCGACAGCCCGATCCCCACCTACCACCCCGGGGACCGCATCTGCTGGAGGGTGCGGGTCGACTTCCCCGCGGCCCTCGACACGCAGACGCAGGCGCTCACCGACTTCCTGCCGGCCGGGGTCACGTACGAGCCCGGCACCGAGGCGGCGACACCGGCGGACACCGTCGGTGCCACGGTCGCGATCGACGAGAGCCAGGCCAGCAGCGGGCTCCTGCGGTGGACCGTGACCCCTGGCACCGTGCCCCCGGGCAGCAAGGTGTTCGAGCGCGTCTTCTCGACGATCGCGGCGCCGGCGGGGATCATCTCCGCGGCCGATGTTCCCGGCAACCTCCTGAAGTTCTCCTCGGCGAACACCGCAGGCACGACGGAGCCGCTTCGCGACCAGGTCGACTACCGGATCGAGCTTCCGCAGATCGGGCTCACCAAGGGCGTGCAGACCGTCGTGCGCGCCACGACGACCGTCGACGGGCCCAACGGGGCCAACGTCGACAACCGCCCGGTCCAGGGCGGCGACGCGGTCACCTATCGGGTCGACGTCACCAACAACGGCGGTCAGGACGCCGTCAACGTCCAGGTCCGGGATCTCCTTCCGGCCGACTACGACTGCGCCCTCGGCGTGACCGCCATCAGCGACGGCGGCACGTGCACCGACGGCGGCCTGGCCACTGACCGCGTCGACTGGACCATCGCCTCCCTGCCGGCGGGGCAGACCAAGACCCTGACCTACACGGCCACGGTTCCGGCGTCGGTCGGCCCCGGCCGCACGATCGCCAACACCGCGGGCGTCCGCCAGTACCAGGGCCAGACGAACACCGGCGGCACGTTCACGTACACGCCGGCGAACAACATCGACCCCAGCAACCCGAACCCGGCGAACGTGCCGCGCGCGGACGACCCCAGCACCGTGTTCACGCCGGGCGCGACCGTCGCGAAGTCACGCACGACCGCCGTGACCGAGAGCGGAAACACCAATGGCCAGGCCACGATCGGGGAGGAGATCACCTACACCGTCACGGCGACGATCCCCGAGGGCACGACCCTCGGCGGGACGGCGGCGCTGACCGACGTCGTGGATTCGTCGACCCGGCAACCCTACGTCGCCGGCTCGGCCAGCGCGACCCTGAACGGCACGCCGCTGCCGACCGGCGGGCTCACGCTCGACACAACCGGCGCCACACCGAGGATCGTCTTCCCCGCCACCTACGTCAACGCCCCCGGATCCGGCAACGACACGCTCGTGCTGACGTTCAAGACCACGGTCGCCGACGTCGCCGGCAACACCCGCACGTCGGCCAACCTCACGAATCGCGGCACGCTCGAGTGGACCGATGCGGCGGCCGGCGCCCAGGCCGTGAACTCGCCGACGGTCAACACCCAGATCGTCGAGCCCCTCATCTCGCAGGCGAAGACCGACGACAAGAATCCGGCCCGCGTGGCGCCTGACGACATCGTCACGTACACCGTGACCACGTCGAACTCGGGGGCGTCGCGGGTGTCCACCGCCCACGACGTCGTGATCTCCGACGCCGTTCCCGTCGGCCTCACTCCCATCGGCGCGGCACCCGGGAACGTCCCGCTCGCCGATGGCGATCCCGTCCCCGGCGCCGGCGGCGCGGTCTGGAACGCCGGTCCGCGCACGATCACCAAGACGGTGGCGGCGATCGCCCCCGGGGCGAACTCCGCGTTCTCCTACCGGGTCAAGGTGGACAACCCGGCCGTGGCGGGCTCGGCGCTCACCAACACCGTCTCCTCGGCCACCTCGAGCCTGGCGGGAACCGTCGCGGGCGAGCGGGGGACCGGCACGGGCTACGCGGCGTCCGCAAGCGACACGGTCCGGATCGGCATCGCCACGGTGACGAAGACCGTGACCCCGGCGACCGCGACCATCGGCGATGCCGTCACATACGACGTGCTCGTCACGATCCCCGCCAACGTCTCGCTCTACGACGTCACCGTGACCGACACGGTGCCGGACGGGATCGACGTCGACGGCTACGTCGCGGAAACGTGCCAGAGCGGCTGTCCGCTCGTCAACGCGGTGAACCGGTACGCGCCCGTCACGAACGGCAACGGGACCGTCACCGTGGCGTGGGACTTCGGCGACATCGCCGCCCCGCTCGCCACGGCCCAGGTCGTGAAGCTCACCTACACGGGCCACGTCAGGGCCACCAAGCGCAACGGCGGGGCAAACGTCGTCGACGGCAACACGCTCACCAACTCGGCGACGGTCGCCAGCAACCGCACGAACCAGGACGGCCCGTTCGACCCGGGCTCCATCCCGACCGGCTTCGACGACAGCGCCGGACCGGCGACCGCGACGACGACCGTCGCCGAGCCGCGGGTCCGGATCGACAAGAAGGTCAAGGTCGGGACGGGCGCCTTCGTCGACGGCCCAGCCACCGCGCGGTCGAACGACGGCCTCACGTACCAGCTCGTCGTCACGAACTCGGGCACCTCGCCGGCCTATGACGTCGCGGTCGCCGACCAGCCGGATGCCGAGCTGACGAACGTCACGCCTGTGCTCGGCGCCGGCTTCATCACCGACGGCTGGACCGCCGCAGACCCCGACCTGAAGTGGACGATTCCCGGCCCGATCGCGCCGAACGCCAGCGTGACCCTGACCTACACCGCGAGCCTCGTGCCCGCCAGCGGGCTCAGCGACGGCCAGGAGATAGACAACACCGCCGCGATCCCCGATTACTTCGGCGTCCCCAAGGCCGGGCGCGACGCCAACCCGACCTGGATCTTCCGCGACTACACCGACGGCGGGTCCGATGCGACGAAGGTCGTGCTCGACTTCCCGACGCTCACGACGGTCAAGACGACGGGGCTGACGTCGTTCCCCGACACGGGCGCCGCGTCGGTCCTGCAGCCCTACCCGTGGCGCGTGGTGGTCACGAACACCTCGGCCACGGCGACCGCGTCCAACGTCGCGATCCGCGACACGCTGCCGCCCAACTGGTCCTACGACGCCGGGTCGGCGTCGCTGGCCCCGGGCGGCGCCCAGGAGCCGGTCGTGACGTCGAACGCGGCCGGCGACCGGCTCGACTGGACGGTGGCGACGCTCGGGCCGGGCGCGTCCGTTACGGTGAGCTTCACCGCGACGCCCGGCCGTGCGGCCGGCACGGCTCCGGGGCTCGGCGCCCAGGCGCATGTGAACACCGCGCTGGTCGCGTCGGCCGTCGATGAGGCCGGGAACCCGGGCAACGCCGGCGGGCCGTACGCGACGCCCCCGGACACGGCGACGGCCACGCTGGCGCCGTTCGCCGATGTCTCGGTGACGAAGACGGCCGCGCCGACGGCGATCCTGAAGGGCGAGCAGACGGTCTTCACGATCGTGGTGAGCAACGCCGGCCCCTCGGCGGCGCAGAACGTCACGCTCACCGATCCGCTCCCGGCGGGGCTGGCGTACGTGTCCGATGACTCGACCGACTGCGCCGAGGCCGCCGGCACGCTGTCGTGCACGTTCGGCACGCTGGCGGCCAACGCGACCCGGACGGTCCGCGTGACGGTTCGCGGGATCACGAATGGCCCGTGGACGAACACGGCGACCGTGGCCACGACGACGGCGGAGCCTCCGGGGGGCGGGGATCCCAACACCGACGACGCCCAGGTCACCGTCGGGCCGGTCGCGGACCTGGCGCTCACGAAGACGGGGCCGGCCACGGTCGCCGCCGGCGGGCAGGTGACCTGGAGTCTCGAGGTCGTCAATCGTGGCCCGGACCCGGCCAGCGGCGTGAGAATCACGGACACACTGCCCGCCGGCACGGTCTTCGTGTCCGCCGACCCGGGCTGCACGGCGGCGGGGCAGACGGTGACCTGCGACGTCGGCTCCCTGGCGGTGTCGGGCTCCGCCACCCGGTCGATCACCGCGCTCGTCCCGCCGGCGCTCGGTTCCACGACGATCGTCAACACTGCGGCCGCGGTGGCGAACGAGGGCGATCCGACGCCCGGCGACAACACCGCGAGCCATCCCACCGACGTCGGGCCGTCGACCGACCTCGCCGTCGCCAAGACCGGACCCGCCACGGTCAACGCGAACGGCACCGCGGCCTGGACCATCGTGGTCACGAACGGGGGGCCGTCGGCGGCCACGGGCGTGACGGTCACCGACACGCTTCCGGACGGCCTCGAGGCGGCAAGCGCCGTCCCCTCCCAGGGATCGTGCTCGCTCGCCGGCCGCACCCTGACCTGCGCGCTGGGCGGGCTTGGCGCGGGCGGCGCGGCGCAGATCCAGGTGCAGGCGAAGGTGCCGCCGGGACTCCAGGGCGCCGCGCTGACGAACACGGCGACCGTCACCGGCGCCGAGCCCGATCCGAATCCCGCCAACAACACCGCGACCACGACGACGACGGTCGGCCCGCCGGCGCCGAGCGACTTCGACCTGGTGCTGGCCAAGACCGCGGACGCCCGCCCGGCGCCTGAGGTCGGCCGGCGGTTCGCCTACACCGTGACGGTCCGCAACACCGGTCCCGCCGCGGCGACCGGGGTGCGGGTCGTCGACACGCTTCCAAGCGCCGTCGAGTATGTCCGCGCGACCGTGCGGGGCGGTCGCTGTGCGGCGGCGCGGGCGGTCGTCACCTGCCGCCTGGCGTCGCTGGACTCCGGTGAGCAGGCGACGATCCGCATCACCGTGCTCGCGCTGCGGCCGGGGCGCATCCGCAACACCGCCTCGGTGACCGC
>CAZEKK010000188.1:3143-5803 GCA_964512905.1 uncultured Solirubrobacteraceae bacterium | reverse complement strand
CATCCGTTCCCAGCGTCCCTCGACCGGCTCGACCCGCCCGTTCGCGAACCCGAGGTGCGGCTGGTCGTGCATGCACTCCATGCACTGCACGGCCGCCTCCTGGAGCTCGTCGACGACCTCCGCGCGCTCGCCCGTGTCGGGGTCGATCCGGTGGATCCCCTCGTAGTGGACCTGCACCTCGAGGTTCGTCGACCAGCAGCGGTAGCAGCGCAGCCAGCTGCGCGCGGTCTCGGTCGAGCCTTCCATCCCGCGCCATTCTATGCTGGCCCGCGTGAGCGACACCGTGCTCTACGAGGCGGAGGGCGGCGTGGCGACGCTGACGCTCAACCGCCCGGCCCGGCTCAACGCGATCGTTCCGGAGCTGATCGGCGCCGTGAACGCCGCCTTGGACCGCGCCGACGGCGACGCCGAGGTCCGGACGATCCGGCTGCGCGGCGCCGGCCGCGCCTTCTGCGCCGGCTACGACATCGAGTGGGGCTCGGAGCTGATGGAGGCGGCCGAGGCTTCGGGTCCCTGGGATCCGATCGCCGACTACCAGACGATGTCGGCCTACGTCGACACGTACATGCGCCTGTGGCGCTCGCGCAAGCCGGTGATCGCCCAAGTCCACGGCTTCTGCGTCGGCGGCGGCACCGACTTCGCCCTGTGCTCGGACCTGATCGTCTGCGCGCAGGACGCCGTCATCGGCTACCCGCCGGCCCGCGTCTGGGGCTCGCCGACGACCGCGATGTGGATCTACCGCCTCGGCCTCGAGCGCGCGAAGCGCATCCTGCTGACCGGCGATCCGCTCACCGGCACGCAGGCGGCGGACTGGGGCCTGGCCAGCGCGGCGGTCCCGGCGGAGGACCTCGACGCGGCGGCCCAGGCGCTGGCGTGCCGGGTCGCGCTCCTGCCGGCGAACCAGCTGCACATGATGAAGCTGCTCGTCAACCAGGCCTACGAGCAGATGGGCCTGCGCACGACCCAGCTGATCGGCACGCTGCTCGACGGCGCCGCGCGCCACACGCCCGAGGGCACGGCGTTCACCCGGCGCGCGCTGGACGACGTCGGCGCGGCGGTGGCCGACCGCGACCGGCCGTTCGGGGACTACGGGCAGGCGCCGCGGTCGTGAGCGGCCGGCGGGCGCGGTCGGCCGGTCTCCTACCCTGTGGGAGCCCATGCGCCTCGCCGCCATCCGCCGCCACGCCGGCGCCCGCCTCCTCGCCGCTGCGGCCGTCCTTGCGGTCGCCGCCGGTGTGGCGGCCTGCGGGTCGGACACGTCCGAGAAGGCCGCGCCCGCCCAGGGCGCGGGCAGCCTCGACTCCCAGGGCGGCGAGCTGCTCGGCGGCGGCAAGGCGGCCTTCGACGCCCAGATGGCCAAGCTGCGGGGCACGCCGGTCGTCGTGAATCAGTGGGCGTCGTGGTGCGCGCCCTGCCGGTACGAGTTCCCGTTCTTCCGCTCCGCCGCCGAGAAGTACCGCGGCAAGGTGGCGTTCCTCGGCGTCAATTCGAAGGATTCCAGCGCGGCGGCGCGGCGGTTCCTGGGCCGCAACCCGGTCCCGTTTCCGAGCTTCGAGGACCCTGACGGCACGATCGCCAGCAGCTTCAAGGGCGGCCGCGCCTTTCCCACGACGGCCCTCTTCGATGCGAGCGGGCGCCTCGTCAACGTCCACCCCGGGAGCTACCCGTCCGAGGCCCACCTGGTCGAGGACATACGCGGCCACCTGCTGAAGCCATGACGGCGCCGACCGTGCTCGCCGCGGCCGGCACCCCGGGCGTGGCGCTCGCCTTTGCCGCCGGCTTCATCTCGTTCGTGTCCCCGTGCTGCCTGCCGCTCGTGCCCGGGTACCTGGCGACGGTCGCCGGCGTGCGCCCGGACGACACGACCCAGCGCCGCCTCGATCCCGGTGTCCTGGCGCGCAGCCTGCTGTTCGTCGGCACGTTCTCGCTGATCTTCATCCTGCTCGGACTGAGCGCGACCGCGATCGGGGAGTTCCTGTTCGAGAACCAGCCGACGCTGAACAAGATCGCGGGGATCCTCATCATCGTCATGGGCGTCTTCTTCATCGCCTCGGTCTTCGTCGTGCGCCTGAACCAGGAGTGGCGCCCGCACGGGCTGATCGAGCGGGCCGGTCGCGGCGGGCCGATCCTCGCCGGGGCGGCCTTCGCCCTCGCCTGGACGCCGTGCGTCGGCCCGACGCTCGGGGCGATCCTCGGGCTGGCGTCGACCGAGGACGGCACCGGGCGCGGAGCGGTCCTGCTCGCGGCCTACTCGCTCGGGCTGGCCCTGCCGTTCCTCTTCTGCGCGGTTGCCTTCAGCGCCGCCGAGCGGACGTTCTCGTTCTTCAAGCGCCACTACGCCGCGGTGCAGATCACCTCGGGCGTCATCCTCGTCGTCATGGGCGTGCTCGTCTTCACCGGCGAGCTCTTCCGCATCAACGTCGAGGTCCAGAACTGGCTGGACTCGCTCGGGGTGAACTTCTTCCAGGACGTGTAGGCGACTGGTTCCAACTCCCGACGCGCGCCCTGCCCGCGCCACGGACGGCGGGCGCGCGCCGCGCGAGCAGGCGGTGCGGTGCGGGGCGGCCCCAGGCCGCCCCGTGGTCGGGAGCCTACGGCCGTCAAGCCCGGCTGCCGGCAGTCGTGCGCTCCTTCCGGAACCGTGCTGTGGCGAAGCGAGC
>CAZEKK010000188.1:0-3043 GCA_964512905.1 uncultured Solirubrobacteraceae bacterium | reverse complement strand
CGGCAGCACGGGCCGGGCCCAGGGTGCCTGGGCCGGTGCGTCAGCGCGTCTCGCGCCGCTCGCCGCCGGCCTGGACTCCGACCACGCGCCCGGCGGCGGCCGCCGCCGCGCCTTCGGCGAGCTGCGCCGTGGTGACGGCGCCGACGACGTGGCCCACGATCCTCCCCTGGCGGTCGATGAAGAAGGTCTCGGGGATGCCGGTCGCGCCGTACTCGCGCGCGACCTCGTTGCTGCGGTCGCGCACGGAGGGGTAGTCCATCCCCACCGCGCGGGCGAACGCCCGCGCGTCGTCGGTCAGGTCCTGCATGTTCAGGCCCAGGAAGAGCACGCCGCGCGGCCTGGCCGCGCGCCAGGCCTGCTCGAGCGCGGGCGCCTCCTGGCGGCAGGGGATGCACCACGAGGCCCAGAAGTTCAGGACGACCGGCGTCCCGCGCAGCGCGGCGAGATCGAGGCGGCCCCCGGACGTCGCCTGCGCGACCGGACCGCGCAGGCGCGGCCCGACGTCGCCGCGCACGATCACCGGCAGGTCGAAGGTCGGGGCCGGGACGGCCTCGGCGTTGCGGAGCTTGTCGTCGACCGTCGTGTCGGAGGCCTTGGAGAGGACGCCGTAGGTGAGCAGGCCGACGAACAGCACGGCGACGGCGATCGCGGCGATTCGGCCGGCGTAGCGCAGCGGTCCGCGCCGGGCGGCCTGGCCCGAGGCGGGCGCTGCGGGTGCCGTTTCGGGCGCCGCAGCGGCGGGCGCCGGCGCCTGCTCAGCGTCCATCGCCACGACCGGTCGGGGGCCGGATGTCCTGCGGAATGCCGACGTCGAAGAAGCGCACGTCCACGAATCGTGCCGCAGCGACCAGCCGCTCTGTCGTCACGTGCCCGGTGGCGAGGTCGACGCGCAGCCGGATCCAGGCCGGCGTGGCGGTGTCCGCGAGGGCGAGGTCGGCCACCGCGCGGCCGTCCACGCGTCCGGTCCGCAGGAGCCGCAGCGCGCGGGCGAAGGCCGTCCAGCGAAACCAGCCGCGCGTGGTGAACGGGACGCCGCCGGGCGCCTCGCTCTCCCGCCAGGGCGCCCCCGGGAGCCGCAGCCACTGGCGGTCGCCGATGATGACCGTCCCGACGCCGCGGTCGGTCTCGTAGGCGATGCGGTCCGGTGCCGCGAGGCGGTAGTCGGTGCGGGCGACCTGCCCCGGGCCGCTGGAGACGATCTCGGTCTCGCGCAGGCCGCGGGCGGCACGCATGGTCCGCTGGGCGGTCCCGAGGATGCGCCGGGCCCGGGCGTTGGCCCCCGGCACCCAGTCGGCGGGCATCACGGCGGTGTCCGTGCGGCCGCCGGCGCGCACGGCGACGCGCAGGCGGTCGGCGGGCGGCCGCTCGAAGCGCAGGCAGCCCGGCCCGCACGCGCGCTGGCGGGTCGCGCCTTCGACCGTGGCCTGTGCCGGGGCGGGCCGCCCGCGGTAGTCGATCATCCGCACGCTGCCCCGCAGCCCGGCCCGGGTGCGCCGGATCCAAGCGGCGACGACGAGCGGCCCCGCGTTGTCCGCGACGGCGAGTTCGTCGGGTGCGACCGGCGGCAGCGGGCACGGATCGCAGGCCGCAACCCCCGCGCGCGCACCCGCGGCGCGCTGCGCCTGGCTGGGCGGCAGGGGGAAGACGGCCAGCAGCGCCACGGCGACGATCGCCGCGACCGCGAGCAGCGGCTCGGACTGGACCAGGCGCCAGTGGCGGCGCTCGAGGTCCGGGGCGGCCTCCGGGCCTGCGGCCAGCAGCGCCGGCCGCAGCTTGGCGGCGTGCGTGAACGCGACCAGGGCGATCGCGGCGACGAGCAGGACCTTGACCGACAGGACGATGCCGTAGGCGGTCGTCCACAGCGCGTCGAGGCTCCCGAGCTGGATGATCGCGCTGCCGACCCCGGTGGCGACGACCACGAGGAAGGCCGGGATCGCCACGCGGCCGAAGCCGGGCAGGACGTCGCCCGCGATCCGATGCCGCACCGCCGGCGTGCCGCGGCGCAGCGCGCCGCCCCAGACGAGCAGGATCATCGCCGCCCCGCCGAGCCAGATCGCCACCGCGCCGAGGTGCACCCAGTCCACGACGATCGCCAGCGCCCGGTCGGGCGCCGAGTTGGCGTGGCCGGAGGCGACGACCGCGCCCAGGGCGCAGACCGCGGCCATCGCGGCCGCCGCCGGCGCGCGGCGGGCGAGCCAGCCGGCCAGCAGGACGAAGCCGATCACGGCGAGGCGCGCCCCGCCGGTGAGGCTGGTGAGGAAGAAGGCGCTGAGGGCGTCGGGCGCGATCGACGATGCGGCGGTCGCGGCCTCGACGAGCGCAGCGACCGCGGCGAGGGCGGCGGCGGCCACGCCGAGGTCCGACGTGACGCCGCGCGCCCGGGCCTCGGCGGCGGCGCGATCGAGCTCGCCGCCGGGGTCGGACGCCTGGGCCAGCGATGCGGGGGCCAGCCACCCGGGGCGCAGGGCGGCGAGCAGCACCGCCCCGGCGAACAGGAGCAGCGCGACGTACATCGCGGCGCGGGCGAGGGCGCGCAGCCAGCCGCCGCGGGCGAGCGGGCTCTGCTCGGTCACGGCGGCCGCGCCAACGGCGGGCGCGCGGACGCCGAACGAGAACGAGCCCTCGAGTGCGTGGCCGTCCTCGGTCGAGACCGTGCGCCAGGTCACGCGGTAGGCGCCGCGGCCGAGCGGGCGCGCGGGCACGAGCGTCAGCCGCGAGCCATCGATCGCCGTGTCGGCGTCGATTCGCGTGCCGTCGCTGCGCGCCAGCCGCGCCTCGGTGAGGCGCGGGTTCAGCGGCTCGGTGAAGCGCAGGACGATCCGCCCGGGAGCCGCCTGCACTCGCTGGCCGGGGGCGGGCGTGGAGCCGACGAGCGCGGCGTGCCCGGACGCCGCCGGCGTCGCGGCGAGCAGGGCGAGCAGCGCGACCGCAAGCGACGCGGCGGCGCGGGCGCGGGCGCGACGCGGCATGCCCGTGGAGGCGGCGTCAGCCGCCGATCTGCGACATGGTTCGCGCCGGCTGGACGAAGCCCGGCTCGTTGACG
>CAZEKK010000187.1:3755-5823 GCA_964512905.1 uncultured Solirubrobacteraceae bacterium | reverse complement strand
CGACCTGCGGCCGGGGCTGCACCTGAACATGCTCGGGGCCGACGGGCCGGGAAAGGCGGAGGCGACGGTCGGGGCGGTCGCGTCGTGCGCGCTCTTCTGCGACGAGTGGGAGCAGGCGGTCCACGGCGGCGAGCTGACCGGCGCGGTGCAGGCCGGCATGGTCGCCCGCGAGCAGGTCGGCGAGCTCGGCGCGGTCCTCGCGGCCGAGGCGCCGGGCCGCCCCGGCCGCGAGGCGGTCACGCTCTTCGACTCGACCGGGCTGGCGATCCAGGACCTCGCCATCGCCCGCGCCGCCCTGGCCGCCTGGCGCGCCGGCGAGGCCGACGCGCAGGCGGTGCGGCTGTAGGGTGCGGGGCCGCCGGGGCGGTCGCGCGCCAGGGGGCTAAGCCTTGACGATCCCCTGCCGGCCGCGCTTGACCGACCACTTGAAGGGCGCCGCGGGCAGCGTTGCGGTGGTCTTGCGCTTGATGGTCTGGACGCGCCGGAACTGGACGTCGAACGATGTCGACGACGCCTTCACGAGCCCGTAGCCGTGGGTGTCGAAGTCGGCCTCGGCGACCCAGGTGTTGATGCCCTTGAGCGCGCCGATGATCCCCGCATCGGTCTTCGGGTTGGCGTCGTTGCCCTTCAGCGTCGTGCCGCCGCCGACGTCGAGGTCGGTCTCGCCGAAGTTCTGCGAGGTGATCGAGCCGCCGACGAACTCGGTCGCGACCGTGTCGCCCGCGCCCATGTTCGTCCGCACGTCGCCCGCGATGAACGTGTGGATGTCGCCCGTGACGAAGACGACGTCCTTGACGCCCTTCGTCTTGATGTGCTGGAGCAGCTCCTCGCGCTCGCGCGGGTAGCCGTGCCACATGTCGAACGTGTAGAAGGCGCCGCCGAGCACCTTCGCCGGCATGCACATGACCTCGTTGCCGATGACCTTCCAGGCGGCGTTGGAGGCGCTCAGGCGGCCCTTGAGCCAGTTCATCTGCGTGCGGCCCAGGAAGTCGCGCGGCGCGTCCCAGTCGGCGCACGGCTGCGCGACGGCGTCGTCGCAGGGCTGGTTGTCGCGGTACTGGCGCTGGTCGAGCATCAGCAGGTCGACCGTCCGGCCGAACTTGATCTGCCGGTAGATCCGCGACTTCGTCGACCCGGTGCCGTACGTCGGCATGCTCTCGAAGAACGCCTTGTAGCCGGCCCGCTTGCGGGCCTGCGTGAAGCCCTCGTTGGCCGGCAGGCCGCCGTCGGCCGGCTTGCCGACGTAGTTGTTCTGGACCTCGTGGTCGTCCCAGATCACGATCAGCGGCACGTTGGCCTGGAGCTTGCGCAGCGACGCGTCCGAGCGGTAGAGCGCGTACTTCTTGCGGTAGTCGTCCAGCGAGACCGCGGCCCGGAAGACGCTCGTGTAGGACGGATCCGGAATTCGTCCGATCGTGTCGTCGCGGACGGCGGTCTTCGAGCCGCGGACCGTGTGATAGGTCTCGTCGTAGATGTAGTCGCCCAGGCAGACCATGAAGTCGATGTCCTCGCGCGCCATGAGCTCGTGGGCGTTGTAGTAGCCGTGCGTGTAGTCCTGGCAGGACCAGAAGGCGAAGCGCACCGGCTGGCGCGAGTCCAGCGGCAGCGCGGTGCGGAAGCGCCCGACCGGGCTGTTCGCCGTCTTGGTCGAGAAGCGGTAGTAGTACTCCTCGTAGGGCTTGAGGCCGGTCACGCGCGCCTTGACCGAGTGGCCGAGGTCGGCGCTCGTGCCGATGAGCTGGCGCTTGACCACGCGGCGGAAGTTCTTCTCCGTCGCGATCTCGAGCTCCACCGAGCCCCTGCCGCCGACGCCGAAGACGCGCGTCCACAGGGTGATCCCGTTGGGCGCCGGGTCGCCGGACATCAGGCCCGAGGAGAACTTCCCCCCGCGCAGGGTGGGGACGTTGCCGAGCTTGGCGGCCAGCGCCTGCGGAGCGAAGACGGCGATCGCGCCGAGCGAGCCGGCGCCGGCGGCGAACTGGCGGCGGGAGAGTTGGGATCCGTCCATGCTGGGTGCTCCTCCTCGGTGAACCGATGACTGGGCCTGCGGCGACGGTACCGGAGGGCG
>CAZEKK010000187.1:0-3655 GCA_964512905.1 uncultured Solirubrobacteraceae bacterium | reverse complement strand
CCCGTAGCCGTGGTGGTCGGTGTCGGCGTCCTTGACCCAGGGGTTGGCGTCGAAGAGCAGCTTCTTGAGCGCTGGCGGCGTGTTCGGGTTGAACGGGTCGGCGTTGGGGATCGCGTTGCCGCCGCCCTCGCCGAGCCCCTGCGAGGTGATCGAGCCGCCGACGAACTCGGTCGCGATGGCCTGCTTGTCGGTGCCGCGCAGGCGCACGTCGCCGGCGATGATCGTGTGGATGTCGCCGGTCACGAAGACGACGTTGTCGATGCCGCGGCCCTTGATGTGGTTCAGCAGCTCGTCGCGCTCGCGGACGTAGCCCTGCCAGGCATCGAAGTTGATGTACTGGCCGCCCGGGTAGAGCGTGTTCATGATCATCACCTCGTTGGCGATGACCTTCCACGTCGCCGGCGTCGAGGCGAGGCGGCCCTTCAGGAACGACATCTGGCCCCTGCCGAGGAACTGCTGCGGGCCTGAGATGCCCTCGCACGCAGGCCCGATGAACTTGTCCTCGCAGGGCTGGTCGCCGCGGTACTGGCGCTCGTCGATCAGGATCAGGTCGACGTTGCGGCCGAAGCGCAGGCCGCGGTAGATCCGCGAGGCGCCGCTGACCGGGAACGTCGGCATGCTCTCGAAGAACGCCCGGTAGGCGGCCCGCCGGCGGGCGACGGTGTAGTTCTTGCTCGGGTCCAGGCCGCCGCGCGGCCCGGCGCCGCCGGCGTAGTTGTCGACGACCTCGTGGTCGTCCCAGATCGAGATCATCGGGAAGGCCGCGTGCATGGCCCGCAGCGCCGGATCCGAGCGGTACAGCGCGTACTTGCGCCGGTACTCCTCGAGGGTCTCGGACTCGCCGATCGGGTCCGTGCGGACGCCGCCGGACTTGGAGCCCTTCGTGTGGTAGGCCTCGGCGTAGATGTAGTCGCCGAGGTTCACGACGAAGTCGACGTCCTCGCGGGCGAGACGTTCGTGGGCGTTGTAGAAGCCGAACGTGTAGTCCTGGCACGAGAAGAACGCGAACGTGACCGGCTGGCGCGAATCGGGCGGGAGCGCGGTGCGGAAGCGGCCGACCGGGCTGTTCTGCCCGCGCGTCGCGAAGCGGTAGTAGTACTGCTCGTAGGGGTCCAGGCCCGTGACCTTCGCCTTGACCGCGTGGGCGACGCCCGCGCCGGTCGGCACGACGGTGCTCTTGACGACCTTGCGGAAGCCGGCGTCCTTGGCGACCTCGAGCGCGACCGTGCCACTGCCGCTCGCGCCGGTGAGGCGCGTCCACAGGGTGATCCCGTTCGGCGTCGGATCCCCGGAGATGACGCCCTCCGCGAAGCGTCCGCTTCGCAGCGTCGGCCTCCTCGGCGCCGCCCAGGCCAGGGAGGACGGGACCAGCGAGGCGGCGGCGAGCGAGCCGGCGCCCGCAGCGAACTGGCGGCGGGAGAGCTGAGATCCGTGCATTGGGGGGCGTCCTCCTCGGACAAGCGGTGACCGGGCTCGCGGGCGACCGTACCGCAGGCGGCGAGGCCGCGCGGCGGAGGGGGCGAATCCGGGCGGCTCGCGGCCTCTTCCAGGCTGTGGCCCGGACGCCTACGATTCGCGCGATGCCCGCCGCTCGCCGGCTGACCGCCGAGGAGTACATGGAGCGCGACGATCCGCGCCGCTTCCTGCAGCTCATAGAGGGAGAGGTCGTCGTGAACGAGCCCGGGCCGCCGCATCAGCACCTCGTCGGGGAGATCCACGGCGAGCTGCGCGCGTGGATCCGCGCCGGCGACGGCCGCGGCCGCGTGTCGCTGTCGCTGGACATCAAGGTCGACGCGCGCAACGTCTACGCGCCCGACGTCCTGTGGTTCGCGCCCGCCGAGCTCGCGCCGCTGCGCGGCCGGCCGCCGTTCCCGCTGCCCAGCCTCGCGGTCGAGGTGCGATCGCCGTCGACGTGGCGCTACGACGTCGGCGTCAAGAAGGCGCGCTACGAGGCCGAGGGCCTGCGCGAGCTGTGGCTCGTCGACGGCGAGGCGCAGTCCGTGCTCGTCTTCCGCCGCTCGCGTGCCGGCGCGCCGGGGTTCGACGTCGTCGCGGAGCTTGCGGCCCCCGGGGCGCTCACGTCCCCGCTCCTGCCCGGCTTCGCGCTGGTGCTCGCGGACCTGTTCGCCGATCCCGCGTAGGCGCGACTGCTCTCGCAGCAGTGAAGATCGCGAACGCGGGTGGTGTTCTCGCCGCTGCGACATCACTGATTCCGTCGGGGACGGGCGTCCGCTGGCCGCGCGGTGGCAGGGCCGGGCACCTGGGGGAGCGGGGACTGGTGTCCGCCGGCGCGACCGGTGGCTTCTCGCGGCGCGGTTGAGGAATTCGGGCTGCTCTGGCGACAGCTCTGGCTCAGGGCCGGCCGCGCGGCCGGGCCTGCTCCAAGCGAGTGAAGGATTCCCGTCGCCCGGGCAGCGGATTTCGTTCACTCGATCACCACGGCGCGCCGGCGCGGATCGAATGAACGATTCCCGCCCCCAGGGCGACGGATTTCGTTCACTCGATGGCCGAGGGGGGACGAGCAGAACCGAGCTGGCCGCCCACGCCCCCGCGTGCGCGGCGATACGGAATCAGGCGGCTACAGCGGGATGTTCCCGTGCTTGCGCTTCGGGCCGGGCTCGCGCTTGGTCAGCAGCGTCTCGAGCGCGGCGATGAGCTTCGGCCGGGTCTCGTGGGGGATGATCACGTCGTCGATGTAGCCCCGCTCGGCGGCGCTGTACGGGTTCGCGAACCGCGCCTTGTAGTCGTCCATCAGCTTCTGGCGGCGCTCGTCGGGCGTCGGGCTCTTGGCGATGTCGCGGCGGTAGATGATGTTCACCGCGCCCTCCGGGCCCATCACGGCGACCTCTGAGGTCGGCCAGGCGACGGAGAAGTCGGAGGCCAGGTGCTTGGAGTTCATGACCACGTAGGCGCCGCCGTAGGCCTTGCGGGTGATGACCGTGAGCTTGGGGACCGTCGCCTCGGCGAAGGCGTAGAGGAGCTTGGCCCCGCGGCGGATGATCCCGCCCCACTCCTGGCTGGTCCCGGGGAGGAAGCCGGGCACGTCGCAGAACGTCAGCAGCGGGATGTTGAAGGCGTCGCAGGTGCGGACGAAGCGGGCGGCCTTCTCGGAGGACTCGATGTCGAGCACCCCGGCGAGCTGGCTGGGCTGGTTGCCGACGACCCCGATCGCGTGGCCGTCGAGACGGGCGAAGCCGACGACGATGTTCTTGGCCCAGTGCTCGTGGACCTCGAAGAACTCGCCGTCGTCGACGACGTGGCGCACGCAGTCGCGCATGTCGTACGGCTTGTTGGGGTTGTCGGGGACGACCTGGTCGAGCTCGGGGTCCATCCGGTTGCGGTCGTCGGTCGGGAGCACCCGGGGCGGCATCTCGAGGTTGTTCTGCGGCAGGAAGCTCAGGAGGTAGCGGGTGTCCTCCAGGCAGGCGTCCTCGTCGTCGGCGGCGAACTGCGCGACCCCCGACTTCGAGTTGTGGGTCATCGCCCCGCCCAGCTCCTCCATGTCCACCTCCTCGCCGGTGACCGTCTTGATGACGTCGGGTCCCGTGATGAACATGTGCGAGGTCTCCTTCACCATGAAGATGAAGTCGGTGATGGCGGGCGAGTAGACGGCGCCGCCGGCGCACGGGCCCATGATCAGGCTGATCTGCGGGAT
>CAZEKK010000186.1:0-5846 GCA_964512905.1 uncultured Solirubrobacteraceae bacterium | reverse complement strand
GACTTCGCCAGAGCCCTCTGCCGGACTCGAACCGGCGACCCCTTCCTTACCATGGAAGTGCTCTACCAGCTGAGCTAAGAGGGCGCGGCCTGGGAGCCTAGCGCGTGTCGGGCGCGGCGGCCGGGGACGGGCCCGCGGCGGCTGCCGGCGCGTCGGGGCCGGGCTCGGCGGCGTCCGCGTTCCCGGCGTCCTGGCGGCGCGAGATCACCACCGCCAGGAGGTAGGCCACGACCGTCGCCACGATGATGAGCGGACTCGCCCCGGGTCCCGATTCCGCGGTCAGGATCACCGCCAGCACGATGCTGGACAGGGGCAGCCGCAGGACCGCGACGGTCGCCGCCGCCATGCAGACCGCCACCGCCGGCGTCAGGGAGAATCCCGGGAGTTCGGCGGCCATGATGCCCGCCGCTGCGCCGAGGAAGAGCGCCGGGAAGGTCGGGCCGCCGCGGAAGCTGCCGAGCGACAGGCCGTAGGCGATGCCCTTGATCAGGATGACCAGCGCCAGCGTGCCGAGCGACCAGGCCCCCGCGTCGGCGACGAGCTTCGGCAGCGCGGTCTCGCCGGAGAAGAGCACGGCGTTGGCGCTCTGGTTCGTCGCCTCGCCGAACAGGAAGGCGAGCCCGGCAACGACGAGGCCGATCACCGGCAGCGCCACGAACGGGCGCGGTCCGGCGACGCGCTGGGTCTCCCGGCCGAGGCGCAGGATCACCAGCACGCCGAGCGTGACCACGATCGCCAGGGCAATCGTCCAGCCGAAGTCCCCCAGATCGGGACGCGGGAAGGCGGGAAGCGAGAGCGTCCCGAGTGCGTAGGCCGACGTGCTAAGCCCGGTCAGGGATCCCATGCCGATCGACACGAGGGATCCGATGCCGGCCGCCAGGAGCCCGGGCAGGATGATCACCTTGAGCTTCGGCCCGCCGATGCCGGTCGCCTCGATGAGGAGGATCGCCGCGACGAGCGGCGAGTCGAAGATGAACGAGACCGCCGCGAAGCTGCCCGCGGCCGCGACCACCGTCAGGAGCTGCGGCGGCGCGTCGCGCCGGGCGAGCTTCACCGTTGCGATCCCAAGGCCGGCGCCCAGCGCGATCAGCGGCGCCTCGGGCCCGACCACGAGGCCCAGGCCGATCGAGCCGACGCCCGCCAGGACGATCCCGGGAAGGTCCGCCGGCATCGGCGGTTCGCCGGTCTTGAGACCCTCGGCGGGGACGTGCCCGCCCCGGCCGGGCAGGCGGGCGATCGCGAACGCCACGATGACGCCGGCGAGCCCCAGCACCGCCAGCAGGTACCAGAGCGGCGCGTCCGTGTCACCGAGTTCCTTCGGGATGTCCTCGAACACCGCCACCTGCAGCTGGTGGGTGCCCTCGAGGAAGCACCACGCGGCCAGCGAGACGACGATCCCGACGACTCCGGCCACCGCGAGCAGAACGACGAACGGCCGGCTGCCGATGAGCGCGCCAGCCTGCTCCTCCGTGACCTCAGGCTCCTGGGCAGCCATCGTGGCCGCGCAGACTATCCGCAATCGCAGACGACGAGGGATCGCCGGGCGCGTATCGTCCGCACGATGGAGACCGTCTCGTTCACCCGCATGGACCAGGGCACGCCGGCGGAGTACGCGCTGCTCGCGCGCCTCGAGGCGGAGTACATCGCCGCCCTGCCGGACCGGCTGCTCGCAACGCTCGACGGCCTGAAGGCCTCGATGCCCGGCTACCAGGTCAGCCGCTACGAGCACTCGCTGCAGTCCGCGACGCGCGCGCTGCGCGACGGCCGCGACGAGGAGTACGTGGTCGCCGCGCTGCTGCACGACATCGGCGACGAACTCGCCCCCTACACGCACGGCGAGATGGTGGCCGCGATCCTCAAGCCGTACGTGTCGGAGGAGATCTGCTGGGTGGTCTCCCACCACGGCGTCTTCCAGCAGTTCCACTACGGCCAGGCGACCGGGGACGACCCCAACGCGCGCGACCGCTACCGGGACCACCCGTGGTTCGAGGCGTGCGCGGAGTTCTGCGCCCTCTACGACCAGAACTGCTTCGACCCCGCGTACGAGTCGCTGCCGCTCGCACACTTCGAGCCGATGGTGCGCCGGGTGTTCGCGGAGCCGCGCTATCTCTGAGCCGGTCTTCGCGCCGGGCCTTCTCGCCGGGCAGACGGCGCTCATCACGGGCGGCGGGACCGGGATCGGCCTGGCGATCGCGCGTGAGCTCGGCGGCCTGGGGGCGCGCGTGGTCCTGGCTGCCCGGGATCTCGAGCGCCTCGAGCACGCCGCCGCCGATCTGACGGACGCCGGGATCGCCGCCGAGGCGCTGCCGGTGAACATCCGCGACGAGCGCGCGGTCGCGGCGCTGCTCGACGCCGTCGCCGCCCGGCACGGGGTGCCGGACCTGCTCGTCAACAACGCCGGAGGGCAGTTCGAGGCCGCGGCGCTGGACATCACGCCCAACGGCTTTCGCGCCGTCGTGGACCTCAACCTCACCGGCACCTGGCTGATGAGCACGGCGTTCGCCCGCGCCGCGATCGCAGCCGGCCGCCCGGCGCGGATCGTCACGATCGTGCTCGTCGTCGAGCACGGGATGCCGACCATGGCCCACGCGGGCGCGGCGCGCGCAGGCGCCATCAACCTCACCCGGACGCTTGCCCGCGAGTGGGGCCCGCGCGGGATCCTCGTCAACGCGGTCGCCGGCGGGACGATCGACACGCCGGCGCTGGCCCAGTACGACGCGGACGTGCTCGCGGCGGGCGTCGCCCGCCTCCCGGTTGCCAGGATGGGACGGCCCGAGGAGATCGCCCACGCCGTGGCGTTCCTGGCCTCCCCGGCCGGCGACTACGTCACCGGCGCGGTCCTCCCCGTGGACGGCGGCGAGCACCTGGCGGGCTGAACCGGCGGGGGCGCCGGTGAGCCGGCCGGCGAGAACGACCCGTGCTGCCGCAGCGCGCCGGCGTCAGCGCCCCTGCCAGCGGGGCGGGCGGCCCTCCGCCCAGGCGCGCGGACCCTCCGCGGCGTCCTCGGAGCCGAGCATCCGCTGGTAGGCCGGGAGCGCCCGCATCGCCGCGAACGCGTCGGCGCCCCCGAGTCCGCGCGTCGCCGCCTCGGTCGCGAGCGCCGCCGCGACGGCGAGCGGCGCCGCCGCCGCGAGGCCGTCGGCGAGATCGCGGGCGGCGCCGAGCACCTCGGCGGCGGGCACGATCCGGTTCGCGAGGCCCCAGCGCCCCGCCTCGGCCGCGCCCATGCGGCGCCCGGTGAGCAGCAGATCCAGCGCGACCGCCCGGGGAAGCCGCTGCGGCAGCCGGATCGCCCCGCCGGCGTCGGCGAGGATGCCGATCCCGACCTCGGGCAGGAAGAACTCGGCCGAGTCGGCGGCGACCACGAGGTCGCAGGCGAGGACGAGTTCGAAGCCGCCGCCCGCCGCCAGTCCGTTGACCGCGGCGACGACGGGCTTGTGAAGGCCCGGCAGTTCGGTCAGGCCGGCGAACCCGCCGGGGCCCCAGTCGGGGTCCGGGCCGTCGGCCGGCGCCGCCTTCAGATCCCAGCCCGCGGAGAAGAACCGCTCGCCGGCAGCCGTGACGAGCCCGGCCCGCAGCGCGGGGTCGTCCCGCAGCCGGACGAACGCGGCACCCAGCGCGCGGCTCGTCGCGGCGTCGATCGCGTTCGCCGGCGGGCGGTCGAGCGTGATCTCGAGCACCGCGCCGCGGGGCTCGACGTGCACGCCCGGGTGGTCTGCGCCGCCGATCGCCACGCGCGCTCTTGTAGCACGCCGGCCGGGGCGGCGGCTCGCGCCGGCGCCCCGGCCTGCGCTACGCGGTGCGCGGCTTGGCGAGCTCGTAGATCACGATCACCGCGAGGGCGAACACGCACAGCGCCCAGAACGGATACAGCGGCAGCGAGAGCAGCGACGCCACGGCGCTCAACGACGCGGCGACGATGCCGATGAAGCGACCGAAGCCGCCGCCGCCGAACAACGACGCGCAGGCGATGAGCTGCACGACACCGATGATCAGAACAGCCCAGCCCCATCCCTTCAGGTCGGTGATGATGAACGTGGCGTTCTCGGTGAAGACCTTCGAGTTGCCGATGGCCCCGATGCCCCAGATGACGTTCAGGATCCCGGCGATGCCGAGGAGCACGCCGGCGAAGACGTACCAGCCTGAGACTCCGCGATCTTCTGACATGTGACCCATCCTTCCGTAGCAATGAAACGCTGGCCGCAAACTTAGCGACCGCCCGGCTCGACCGGCATCACCCCGAACGGCTGATCCGCCGCCCGCTCGGAGGCCGGGCTACCGTTGCCACATGAGCCTCAACCCGGCCCTGGACGATGCGCGCTTCTGCCCGCGCTGCGCGGCGCCGGCCGACGTCGATTACCCGCGCACGCTGCACTGCCCGGCCTGCGGCTACCTGACCTACTTCAACCCCAAGCCGGTGGCCGCGGCGATCCCGTTCGACGCGCAGGGGCAGATCGTGCTGCTGCGCCGCGCCTTCGATCCCGGCGCCGGCCTGTGGACGTTCCCGGGCGGCTTCGTCGACCTCGGCGAGTCGGTCGAGGAGGCAGCCCGGCGCGAGGCGCGCGAGGAGCTCGAGGTGGACCTCGAGCTGACCGGCCTGGTCGGCGTCTACTCGCGTGCCGACGAGCGCGTCGTGCTCGTCGTCTTCGCGGCGTCGCTCGCCGGCGAGCCGCAGACGACCGACGAGGCCGTCGAGGTCGGACGCTTCGCCCCGGACGATCTTCCCTGGGACGCGCTGGCGTTCTGGTCGACCGCGCTGGCGCTGCGCGCGGCGATCGCGGCGCGCGGATGATGGAGCGCGATCCGCAGCGGCGCCGGGGTTGCGGCCGGCGGGAGCGGGCGTGCAAGGTCGTGCGATCCGCTCCGTGACCGGCCGCACGCCGCCCCGCCCGCGGGTCTGGTTGAATCCTGTTCAACGGTGCGCGCCTTCGCGCCGTTCTCCCCTTTCGACGCAGGAGCAGCCGACATGAGCGCCACCGACACCACCGTCGACGAGGCGATCGCCGCCGAGAACCAAGCCGGCGAGACGCCCCCGTTCTCCCTCGAGCTCAGCCAGGACCAGAAGGACATCCGCGACTGGGTCCACGGCTTCGCCGAGGGCGTCGTGCGCCCCGCCGCCGCCGAGTGGGACGAGCGCGAGGAGACGCCGTGGCCCGTGATCCAGGAGGCCGCGAAGATCGGCCTGTACGGCTTCGAATCCCTCGGGCAGTTCTTCGGTGACGCGACCGGCCTCACGCTCCCGCTCGTCAACGAAGAGCTCTTCTGGGGCGACGCCGGCATCGGCATGTCGATCATGGGCACGACGCTCGCCGTGGCCGCGATCTTCGGGCAGTGGACGCCGGAGCAGATCGGCGAGTGGATCCCGCAGTGCTACGGCACCGCCGAGGACGTCAAGGTCGCCGCGTTCTGCGCCTCGGAGCCCAACGCCGGGTCCGACGTCTCCGCCGTGCGCACCCGGGCGAAGTTCGACGAGGCCACCGGCGAGTGGGTGCTCAACGGCCAGAAGGCCTGGGCGACCAACGGCGGCATCTCCGACGTCCACGTGATCATCGCGACCGTCGACCCCGAGCTCGGCTCGCGCGGGCACGCCGCGTTCGTCGTCCCGCCCGGCACCCCGGGGCTGGTCCAGGGCACGAAGGTCAAGAAGCACGGCCTGCGCGCCTCTCACACCGCCGACGTCTTCCTCGACGACTGCCGCATCCCCGGCTCGTGCCTGCTCGGCGGCAAGGACCGCCTCGACGAGCGCCTCGCACGCGTCCGCGAAGGCAAGAAGGGCAAGTCCCAGGCCGCGATGGCGACCTTCGAGGCCAGCCGCCCGACCGTCGGCGCCCAGGCGATCGGCATCG
>CAZEKK010000185.1:0-5854 GCA_964512905.1 uncultured Solirubrobacteraceae bacterium | reverse complement strand
AAGCTCCTGATCGGCCAGCAGACCGCCGAGGAGGTCAAGCTCGAGATCGGCTCGGCGTTCCTGATGTCCGAGGAGGTCCAGGCGGAGATCCGCGGGCGCGACATGGTCTCGGGCCTGCCGAAGACCGTCGTGCTCACCAGCGAGGAGGTCCGCGGGGCCCTCGAGGAGCCGCTCGTCCAGATCATCGACGCGGTCAAGGAGACACTCGACCGCACCCCTCCGGAGCTCGCATCCGACATCATGGACCGCGGCATCATGCTCGCGGGCGGCGGTTCGCTGCTCCAGGGGCTCGACGAGCGCCTTCGCGAGGAGACCCAGATGCCGGCTCACCTGGCCGAGTCGCCGCTGACGTGCGTGGCTGTCGGGTCGGGGCGGTCGCTCGAGGAGTTCGAGGTCATCCACCGCACCAGCAAGAGTTCGAGGGGCCGCCGCCGCCGGTAGGCGCGGCGGGCCACTCCAGATGTTGAGGTTTCGTTTCCAGTGCACAGACAAACGGTCCGCAGACGGCGGGCAGTCCTCGTGGCGCTCGTCGTCGGATCCCTGATCCTTCTCACTGCCTACTTCGGCGAAGGCAACGGCGGGCCCCTGCACGCCGTGCAGCGGGGCGCCCTGACCGTGCTGGCTCCCATCCAGGAGGGCGCCAGCCGGGCGCTGAAGCCGGTCCGCGACCTGTTCGGGTGGATCGGCGACACCTTCGACGCCAAGGGCGAGCGCGACAAGCTGCGCGAGGAGCGCAACGACCTGCGGCGCGAAGTGGCCGCGCTCCAGAACGCCGATCGCGAGAACCGCCAGCTCCGGGGACTCGTCGATCTCGACAAGGGCTCGGACCTCAGCGCCTACACCCCGGTGACCTCGCGCGTGATCGGGCGCTCGCCCACGGTCTGGTACGCGACGATCAACATCGACAAGGGCTCGAGCGCGGGCGTTCGCGTCGACCAGCCGGTCGTCAGCGGCGAGGGGCTCGTCGGCCGGGTGAGCGCCGTGACCACCGGCGCCGCCCAGGTGACGCTGCTCACCGACCAGTCCAGCGGTGTGTCCGCGAAGGTCGCCCCGAAGGCCAGCCGCGAGGCCGAGGTCGACGCCCGCCTGGGGATGACCGGCTTGGTCAAGCCGGCGGTCGGGAGCCCGAGCGACCTCCTGCTGGACTTCATCCCGCGCGGCACCAAGGTCCGGCAGGGCGATCCGGTCGTGACGGCCGGGAGCCGGTCCGGCCGGCTGGAGTCCCTCTTCCCGCCGGGCATCCCAATCGGCGTGGTCTCCAAGGTCGACGCCAACGAGGTCGACCTCTACCAGCGCGTCCACGTCCGTCCCTACGCCCAGCTGCGCGAGCTGGACTTCGTGCAGGTCCTGACCGGCGGCGGCCGGGCGGGCGGCGACCAGGTGGCGCGGCTTCCGTGACCTTCACCGCCGGCAGCGTCATCCGCCTCGCCCTGCTGGCGGCGGCGACGGCGATCGTCCAGACCGCGGCGGTCGCCCAGGTCTCGATCTTCGGCGTCAGCCCCGACCTGACGCCGCTCGTCGTGGCCTCCGTCGGCCTGCTCGGCGGCTCGCTGGCCGGTGCCGGCTTCGGCTTCGCCGCCGGCCTGCTCGTCGACACGCTGCTCCTGCAGACCCTCGGCGTGTCGTCGCTGGTCTTCACCGCCGTCGGCTACGGCGCCGGCCGCGTGCTGGAGCTGCGCGATCCCGCCAACGGCCTGGCCCCGGTGGCCGTCGGAGCGGCGGCGACGGCGGCGGCGATGCTCGGGTTCGCGCTCGTGTCCTTCCTGCTCGGGATCGATGCGCCGGTGAGCCTGCTCCTGGTGCGCGACCTCGTGGTGACGATCGCCGTCAACGCGCTGCTGGCACTCCCGGTCTACGCCGTCGTGCGGCGGGTCGTGCTGCGCTACCTGCCCGCCGACCCCCGGCGCCGGCGCCGGCGCGCCTACACGACCGGCGGCCTGAGCCCGCTGAACCGCGCATGATGCTCAAGCCCCCCGATAGCCGCCGCGCGCCGGTCAGCCCGCAGCTCGCGCTGCGGGTGGCCGTGATCGGCGGGATCGCGCTCGCGCTCTTCGCGATCATCTTCTTCCGCCTGTGGTTCCTGCAGGTGCTCTCCGGCGACAAGTACCTCGCGCAGGCCAACGACAACCGCGTGCGCGACGTCGTCGTGGCCGCCCCGCGCGGCGACATCGTCGACCGCTCCGGCCGCGTCATGGTCGACAGCCGGGTGGCGATCGCCGCGCAGATCCAGTCGCAGGAGCTGCCGGAGGATCCGGCCCAGCGCGCCAGCCTGTATCGGCGGCTCGGCGCCGTCCTGCGGATGTCGCCGCGCCGGATCGCCGAGACCGTCGACGAGCAGAAGAAGCTCCTGCCCTACGCCAACATCACGATCAAGGCCGACGTCTCCCAGGCGACGTACGCCTACCTCGTCGAGCGCGGCTACGAGTTCCCGTCGGTGACGGTCAACCGGGTCTACCTTCGCTCCTACCCGTACAGGGAGCTCGGCGCCCAGCTGCTGGGCACGGTCGGCCAGCTCAGCGCCGAGGACGAGCGCAACCCCCGCTTCCGGGGCGTCAAGGGCGGCACCGTGGTCGGCAAGAACGGCCTCGAGTACACCTACGACCGCTATCTGCGCGGCAAGCCCGGGGCGACGCGCGAGCAGGTCGACGCCCTCGGCCGCCCCAAGGGTGAGCTGGCGATCACCGAGCCGGTCCAGGGCCAGCAGCTCAAGCTGTCGATCGACCTCGGGCTCCAGAAGGCCGGGCAGGAGGCGATGGCCGAGGCCGGCGGCATCCCGATCACCGACGGCGTCAAGAACCGCGGCGGGGCCTTCGTCGCCATGGACCCGCGCAACGGCGAGATCCTGGCGATGGGCTCCTACCCGAGCTACGACCCGAACCTGTTCGCCAAGCCGATCCGCCCGTCGGTCTTCAAGCGCCTCAACAGCGAGGACGCCGGGTCGCCGCTGCTCAACCGCGCGATCCAGGCGGTCTACCCGACCGGCTCGACGTTCAAGCTCGTGACCGGCGTCGCCGGGCTCGAGCAGGGGATCATCACCCCGACGACCCCCGTCAGCGACCCGGGCTCGATCCAGATCGGCAACATCACCTTCATCAACGCGGGCAAGCAGGCCAACGGCGTCGTCGACATGCGCTCGGCGCTCAAGGTCTCCTCCGACGTCTACTTCTACCGCCTCGGTCGCGACCTCGACGCGCTCAAGGGCGAGCCGCTGCAGTCGTGGGCCAAGAAGCTCGGCTTCGGCGCGCCGACCGGCATCGACCTGCCCGGCGAGACCGCCGGCCTGGTCCCGAACTCCGCTTGGCGCGACGCGCTCTACCGCAAGAAGCTCACCGACCGCCCCTGGTCGGTCGGCGACAACGTGAACCTCTCGGTCGGGCAGGGCGACCTGCAGGCCACGCCGCTGCAGCTTGCCACCGCCTACGCCGCGGTCGAGAACGGCGGCCGCATCGTCACGCCGCACGTCGGCCTCGAGGTGCAGGACAGCTCCGGGCGGGCCCTGCAGCGGATCGAGCCGGGCGCCTCGCGCACGGTGAAGATCTCCCCGGGAACCCGCCAGGCCATCGCCGACGGCCTGCGTCAGGCGGCCTCGGCGGAGGGCGGCACCTCGACCGACGTCTTCAAGGGCTTCCCGTACGAGGTCCACGGCAAGACGGGGACCGCCGAGCGGGCCGGCCAGGCGGACCAGTCCTGGTACGTCGCCTACGTGCCCGACAAGGCCCGGCCGATCGTGCTCGCGGTCACCGTCGAGCAGGGCGGCTTCGGCGCCGAGTCGGCCGCGCCCGCCGCACGCCTGATCCTCTCCCAGTGGTACGGCGTGCAGAAGAAGCTCGTCCGCGGATCGTCGGCGACGCGATGAACACCACCCCGATCACCCGCGCCGAGCAGGGCCCCTCCGAGGCCGGTCTGCGCTCGCTCGTCGGGATGCTGCGGCTCGACCCGCTCATGCTCCTGGCCACCGCGGGGCTGATGATCTGCTCGCTGGTGACGATCGCCAACGCGACGCAGGACGACATCGCCGGCTCGCCCGACTACTACGTCATCCGCCAGGGCATCTACTTCGCCGTCGGCGTCCTGCTCATGCTCGCGATCAGCCGCATGGACTACTCCCGGCTGCGCGAGCTGAAGTTCGGGCTCTACGGCCTCATGATCGGCTCGATCCTGCTCGTCCTGGCGCTCGGCACGGCGTCGCGCGGCTCGCGCCGGTGGATCGAGCTGCCGTTCTTCAACTTCCAGCCGTCAGAGCTCGGGAAGCTGCTGCTCATCCTCACGCTGGCTGCCTTCGCGGTCGACCGGGTCCGCCGGATCCAGGACCGCGACACGACCGTGCGCATCATGTTGATCGCGCTCGTGCCCGCGGCGCTCGTGATGCTGCAGCCCGACCTGGGCACCGGCCTCGTCTACGTCGTGATCGGCATCGCGACGCTCTTCGTCTTCGGGACCCCGATGCGGCACATCGCCGCGATCGGCGCGCTGTTCGCCGTGGCGGGGGCGCTCGTCCTCGTCGCAGCGCCCGCCGTCGGCGTCCAGGTCCTCAAGCCCTACCAGGTGGACCGCCTCACGGCGTTCCTCAACCCCTCCGACAACCCTGCCTCGCAGGGCTACCAGCAGATCCAGTCACGCATCGCGATCGGCTCCGGCCAGAAGACCGGCCGAGGCGATCAGGCGACCCAGACCCGACTCAACTTCCTGCCCGAGCACCACACCGACTTCATCTTCGCCGTGGTGGGCGAGCAGTTCGGGTTCGTGGGCGCCGCCATCGTGCTGGCGCTCTACGCGCTGCTGATATGGCGCGCACTGCGCATCCTGACGCTCGCGAAGAACCTCTACGGCGTGCTCATCGCCGGCGGGATCACCGCGATGCTGATGTTCCAGGTCTTCGTCAACGTCGGCATGACCATCGGGATCATGCCCATCACGGGGGTCACCCTGCCGCTCATGAGCTTCGGCGGCTCGTCGGTCCTCGTCACCTTCATGGCCCTCGGCCTGCTCCAGTCGATCCACGCGCACGGGCGCGACTCGCTGGCGTTCAAAGGCTGAGGCCGCCACCTCTCTACGCAAGGAATCACCGTGAAGAAGCAAGTACTCGTGAGCGTCGATCGGGCCGAGACCCGCGTCGCGCTCCTCGAGGCGACCGGAACGCCCGCCTCCAAGGCGCAGATCAAGCGCCGCCGCAAGCCCGCGGTCGGCTTCCGCGTCGCCGAGCTCTACCTCGAGCGCCGCGGCTCGCGCTCGATCGTCGGGAACATCTACAAGGGGGTCGTCGACAACGTGCTCGACGGCCTCGAAGCCGCCTTCGTGGACATCGGCCTGGAGAAGAACGGCTTCCTCCACGTCGACGAGATCGTGCTGCCGGGCGTCGAGACGCCCAAGCGCGGCCGCGGCAAGGGCGCCGGGCGGATCAGCGAGCTGCTCAAGCCGGGCCAGGAGATCGTCGTCCAGGTCGTCAAGGACCCCCTGAAGACCAAGGGCGCGCGGCTGAGCATGGAGCTGACGATCGCCGGCCGCTACATGGTCTACGCGCCGACCGGCGAGGGCATCGGGGTCTCCCGGCGCCTGGAGGACAAGGAGCGCGAGCGGCTGCGCAAGGAGGCCAAGCAGCTCGACCTCCGGGGCGGCGGCGCGATCATCCGGACCGCCGCGCATGGCGGCAAGCGCGCCGACTTCGAGCGCGAGCTGCTCTACCTGCTCAAGCTCAACGAGGTCCTCGAAGGGCGCGTGCGCGAGGCCGCGGCGCCGGCGATGGTCTTCCAGGAGGCCGACCTCTCGGTGCGGGTCGTGCGCGACATCTTCTCCGCCGAGTTCGAGCGGGCGATGGTCGGCGACCCCAAGCAGTACCAGCGCCTGGTCTCGTTCT
>CAZEKK010000184.1:0-5864 GCA_964512905.1 uncultured Solirubrobacteraceae bacterium | reverse complement strand
CGAGGTTCCAGAACTCCAGGAAGCGCTCGGTGTCGTCACCCGGACGGTCGTCCGGCCCGCCGAACTCGAGACCCCGGTCCAGGTACAGCTCCGAGCACGGGCCGCACGGCCCCACCGGCCCGGCCTGCCAGAAGTTGTCCTCGTTGCCGAGGTGCACGATGCGGTCGTCGGGGACGCCGACCGACCGCCACGCGGCGATCGCTTCCTCGTCGGGCCCGAGGCCGAGCGCGTCGTCGCCCCGGTGCACGGTCACCCAGATGTCCGCCGGCGCGAAGCCGAAGCCCTGCGTCGACAGCTCCCAGGCGAATTCCACGGCGCCCTGCTTGAAGTAGTCCCCGATCGAGAAGTTCCCGAGCATCTCGAAGAAGGTGAGGTGCCGGGCGGTGTTGCCGACGTTCTCGATGTCGGTCGTCCGGAAGCACTTCTGGCAGGTGGTCAGGCGCGGAGCGGGGGGATCCTCGAGGCCCTGGAAGTAGGGCTTGAGCGGGTGCATCCCGGCGGTCGTGAGGAGGACCGTCGGGTCGTAGGTGGCCGGGACGAGCGGCGCGGACGCGAGCCGGCGGTGGTCGCGGGCGACGAAGAACTCGGTGAAGGTGTCGCGGATCTCGTCGGAGGTCATCGGCGGTGCGTCAGTCTACGGGCGCGGGCTCGCGATCCGGCGCGCGGATCGCCGGGACGGCCCACAGGACGCCGAGCATCGCCGCCGCGGCGAGCAGCCCCGCGCCGATGAGCGTCGCATCGATGCCGACGAGCTCGGCCACCGGCCCGGTCACCGCGAACGAGATCGGCAGCAGGCTCACCGACACCATCCAGTCCAGCGACGAGACGCGCCCGAGCATCTCTCCCGGCACGCGGGCCTGCACGAGCGTGTTCCAGACCACGCTGCCGGCCGTGAACCCGCCGAAGATGACCGCCACGATCACGAAGAGCATCCACGCCGCCGAGGCGACCGCGATCAGGGCCAGCGCCGCCATCGCCACCGAGAAGGCGGCGAACAGGAAGGCGACCGGCCGGCGCGGCATCCCGCGCGTGCCGACGGCGACCGCCGCGAGCAGCGCTCCGGCGCCGCCGGCGGCGAAGATCGCGCCGAGCAGCGCGCCGCCGCCGTCGAACTCGTTGCGCACGACGAACGGGAGCAGCACCTCCAGCGGCCCGTCGAAGCAGAAGACCGCCAGCGCCGCGCCGAGCAGCGTGCCCCACAGCCAGGCGCGGGCGCGCACGTAGCGCAGGCCCTCGCGCAGGTCGGCGACGGCGGCGCGCAGCGTCGGCGGGGCGCCGGGCGCCGGCATCCGGCGGATGAAGAACACGGCGGCCATCGAGGCCAGGAACGTGCAGGCGTCCACGACGAACGGCCATCCGGCGCCGCCAGTCGCGGAGATGAGGATGCCGCCGACCGCCGGGCCGAGGATCTGCATCCCGGCGGGCTCGGCGAACTCCTTGAGCGCGTTGGCCTGCACGAGGTGCGGATCGGGCACGAGCATCGGGATGATCGCCGTGAACGCCGGGCGGTAGAGCGCCTCCCCGGCGCCGTAGAGCGCGACGAGCGGGAGCATGAGGCCGAGCGTGAGGCTGCCCGTCACCGACAGCACCCCGATCGTCCCCGTGGCCAGGCCGCGCATGAGGTCGGAGACGAGAAGGATCCGCCGGCGCTCGAAGCTGTCGGCGATCACGCCGCCGGCGAGCAGGAAGAGGACGAGCGGCAGCGTCCAGGCGACGCCGACGATCGCCAGGGTCGACGGCGTGTTGCGCAGGTCGTAGGCCTGCCAGGCGAGGGCGACGATGAAGAGGCCGTCCCCGAACATCGAGACGGCGGTGCCGGAGAACAGCAGGGCGAAGTCGCGGTGGCGGAGCGGGCGCAGCACGGCACGCCGCCGTCAGGCCGCGGGGCCGGCGGCGAGGGCGAGCGCGGCGTCCGCGCCGCCCGCCGCCGCGAGTCGATCGACGGTGGCCCAGCCGATCACGAGGTCGCCGTCCATGAGGACCGCGGCCTGGCCGGGCGCCGGGCGGGTCGTCTCCGCCGCCAGGGCGACGTCGAGGCGTGCGTGCCGGCCGGCGACCGGCACGCCGGCCAGGCGGCAGCCGAGTCGCAGACCGTGGGCGCGCAGGCGCACGCCGTCCACGCGCTCGCCGTCGCGTCGCAGCACCGCCTCGCGAACCGGGACGGACCGGACGGCGAGCGCGGCGCGCGGGCCGACCGTGACTCGGTTGCTGGCGGCGTCGGTGGCGAGCACGTACCGGGGCTCACCGCCGCCGAGGCGCAGCCCCCGGCGCTGGCCGACGGTGAAGCCGTGGTGGCCGCCGTGCTCGCCGAGCACCCGCCCGTTCGCGTCGACGATCTCCCCCGGCCGCTCGCCCAGGCCGCCGTGACGGGCCAGGAACGCGGCGCGGCCGGTGCCGGCCAGGAAGCAGAGGTCCTGCGAGTCCGGCGCCGCGGCCACGGGCAGGCCCGCCTCGGCGGCCAGCGCGCGGACCTCGGGCTTGCGGAGGTCGCCGAGCGGGAAGCGCAGCCGGGCCAGCGCCGCCGGCGCCAGGGCGGCGAGCACGTACGCCTGGTCCTTGGCGGGGTCGGCGGCGCCGCGCAGCAGGGGCCCGTCGGCGCCGCCGTCGTCGTGCAGGCGGGCGTAGTGCCCGGTCGCCAGCGCCGAAGCGCCGAGGCGATCGGCCAGCGCCACCATCGCGTCGAGGCGCACGGCGCCGTTGCAGGCTACGCACGGGTTGGGGGTCTCCCCCGCGGCGTGGCCGGCGAGCCACGGGTCGACGACGCCGGCGCGGAACGCCTCACGCAGGTCGATCGTCAGGTGCGGCAGGCCCATCCCGTGCGCAAGGGCCCGCGCCCGCCGCACGGCCTGGGCCGAGCAGCAGCTGCCCTCGCCGTCGTTCTCCGGATCGGCCCAGAGCTCGAGGGTGACGCCGACCGCCTCGCCGCCGCGAGCCGCGAGCAGGGCCGCGGCGGCACTGTCGACCCCGCCGCTCATCGCCACCAGCACCCGCCCGGCAGCCGGGGGAAGCGCGGCGTCGGCGAACGCCGCGGCGCCGAGCGCGCGGTGCAGGGCGTCGGCAGCCAGGTCGGCGGCGTGGAGCTTGCCGGGACTCAGCCCGCCCAGCTCGCAGGCGATGTCGCCGGCCGACAGCCGCGCCGCCGCGAGCACCGGCCGGCCCGCGGCGAGATGGACCGCCGCGCTGCCGGCCGCCACGGTCGTGCCGCAGCCGCCGGCGTCGAACCCCGCCGCGGCCACGACCCCGCCGTCGACGGCGACGTCGATGCGCACGACGTCGCCGCAGCCGGCGCCGCCGGCGGCGCCGGCGTGCCCGCCGCGCACCGGGCGGCGCAGCCCGCACGGATGGGCCAGGTGCTCTTCGAGGCCGAGCGGCTCCATGCGGCGAGTGTGGCACGGCGCGCGGGGCCGCGCAGGAAAGGCCGCAACCTCGGGGGCCGCGGTCTGTTATCACTTCACGTCAAGCGAAACGCCGAGTTTGCAGCCGCTTCGCCGCGGCCGTGAAACGGGGGACCCAGAGGCCGGCGAGGAGATCGGCGGCCGGGGGCGAATCGGCAGGGGCCACGGCCACGCCGACGTGCACATCCAGCGCGAGCCCGTCAGCTCACCTCGTAGGCACCGAGAGGATGACCATGCTGCACCGCACCCTTCGCCCGCTCGCGGCACCCGCCGCCGCCCTGGCCCTCGCGGTCGCCGCCGCCCCTGCCGTGGCGCAGACGGGCGGCACGATCCCGGTCGACCCCGCCCCGGGCGCGACCCCGCCGCTGCCCGGCGCTCCCGCGCCCGGCGCCGGCGACGGCACGGTCGCGGCGCCGTTCCGCGGCCACGGGATGTGGATCTGGCAGATCCCCAAGGCCAACGGCGGCAACGTCGACGCCATCACCGCCCAGGCGCGCCGGGCGAAGGTGACCACCCTCTTCATCAAGAGCGCCGACGGCACCGGCACGTGGCGGCAGTTCACGCCCGCGCTCGTGCAGGCGTTCAAGGCGCGCGGCTTCAAGGTCTGCGGCTGGCACTACGTGTACGGCGCCAGCCCGAAGGCCGAGGCGGCCGCCAGCGCGTGGGCGAAGACCGCCGGCGCCGACTGCTTCGTCATCGACGCTGAGACCGAGTACGAGGGCCGCTACGCCCAGGCCTCGATCTACGTCCGCGAACTGCGGCGGCGGGTCGGGGCGAGCTACCCGCTCGGCCTGGCGCCGTTCCCGTACGTCGACTTCCACCCGTCGTTCCCCTACTCGGTCTTCCTCGGTCCGGGCGCGGCGACGTACAACCTGCCGCAGATGTACTGGAAGGCGATCGGGACGACGGTCGAGCAGGTCTACGCCCACACCTACCGCGAGAACGAGATCTACAAGCGTCCGATCCTCCCGCTCGGCCAGACCTACATGTCCGCGCCGCCGGCCCAGATCAAGCGCTTCCGCACCCTCGGCCGGGCCTACGGCGCCGCCGGCCTGAGCTGGTGGGACTGGCAGTCCACGCAGCGCAGCGGCTGGACCGCGCTGCAGGCGCCGGTCGCCGCGCCGACGTTCGCAGCCGCCGAGATGTACCCGCGCCTGCGCCGCGGCTCGCGGGGCGATCAGGTGGTCTGGGCCCAGCAGCTCCTGCTCGCCGCCGGACGCAAGGTCGCGGTCACGGGCTACTACGGCTCCGCGACGGTCGCCGCGGCCAAGGCGTTCCAGGCCGCCGAAGGGATCGACCCGACCGGCGTCCTCGACACGGCGACGTGGCCGTCCCTGCTCGACCGGACTCCCGCCCCGATCGCGTGGGACAAGCGCGCGCCGGCCGTGACGAAGCCCAAGCCGACGGCCTCGGCGGCGCAGGCGCGGTCCGGGCCGTGGTCGGCGCGCCTGCCGGCCGTCGCCTACGAGATCCCGCCCAAGCGGCGCTGAGGCTCAGCCCGCGACCGCGAACGTCGCGTCGCGGGCGGCCACGTTGCCCGCCCAGTCCCAGGCGTAGGCCGTGAGCCGATAGACGCCCGGCGCCAGCCGCGGCAGCGCGGGCGCGAGGCCGCCGGCAAGCCGATAGTTCCAGTTGGGCCGGCACACGGGGTGGGTGGCGAAGCACAGCCAGCCGCCCCCGCGCGCGCCGGCCGTGTAGAGGCGGCCGGGCGGCCGGCCGCCCAGCACCTGCGAGCCGCGCAGGGCCCAGCGCAGCGGAACGACGGTGCGCCCGCCGGGCCCCGTGACCCGGTAGGCGAGGGCCGCGGGGGCCAGCACCGGCGTCACGTAGGTCGTGCGCGTGCGGAAGGACTGCGGGTCGAAGGCCCGCACGAGCACGGCGCCGCCGCCGCGGAACTGGGGCGCGGCGATGAGCGGCGCCGCCGTGTCCCGCCACGGGGCGAGCACCCGCCCGCCGGGCCGCAGGGGATTGAGGAACCGCCCGCCGACGACTTCCGACAGGTGCAGGTGGCCGGCAGTCGGCAGGACCCGCCCAACGACCGTCCGGAAGGGGACCACGTACTGCCCGGACCGCACGGACGGGCGGATGTGCCAGTAGATGAAGCGCCCGACCTGCACCCGCGCGTCCACGCCCCGCGCCGCCAGCACCCGCGCGACGCCCGGCTGGACCGCGTAGACCCGGGCGCCGTCGCGGGCCTGGATGTCCACGCCCCGGTGGAAGTTCGCCCCGCGGCGCTCGTTGAGGCCGGCCCGCAGGGCGTGCTGGCGGCGGAACGGCCGCAGCGGCCAGCCCGCGACCGCATTCCGGGCGCGGCAGCCCACCGAGCACGGCCGCCCGTCGTCCCAGAAGCGCGGCAGCGCGCCGGGGTGCACGGCCCGCATCTCGGGCGGCGCGGCGAAGGGAAAGGCCACCGCCGCCGGACCGGGATCGGCGGCGGCGCCCGCGGAGGGGCCGGCGATCGCCGGACCG
>CAZEKK010000183.1:0-5881 GCA_964512905.1 uncultured Solirubrobacteraceae bacterium | reverse complement strand
CGGCCGCGCTTGACGACCTTGCCGTCCTCCTGCAGCTGCGGCATGACCCGGTAGAGGTAGTTCTGCTTGATGCCCATCGCCTCGGCGATCTCCGGGATGGTGATCCCCGGCTTCGACTGCACGAGCGTGAGCGCCTGCACCCCGCGCGTCCCCGATCCGCGCGGCCGCCCGCGGCGGCGCCCCGTCGGTGCGCCGCCGGTCGACCGGCGGCGACGTCGCGGCGCGGCGCGCTCGCGCGGCGCGGCGGGGCGTCCGGTCTGCACGCTGGCCAGTGCGGCAGCGGCGGCTTCCAGCGCCCGCTGCTCGTCCTTCAGCTCCCGCAGGCGCTGCTCGATCTCAGCGCGCTTCTCGGCGAGGAAGTCAGTCACTCAATTCCCTTCGGTTGGTTGTCGGACGATCTAACTGTGACAGTAACACTTATTGGTTGCGCCAAAGGTCGGTGATTACTTGGCGACCGTTCTCTATATCCGCAGCCGCGACGCCACCTTCATCGAGCTCGACCGCGCGCTGCTCGCCGAGCGCCACGAGGTGATCGACTACCGCCAGCCCGGGCGCGCGCCCCGGGTGGCCGAGCTTGCGGCCGGCCTGCGGCGGGCCGACGTCGCGGTGGGGTGGTGGGCGTCGTGGCACACGTTCTGGCCGTTCACCGTCGCGCCGCTGGTGCGCGTCCCGACGCTGCTGATCGTCGGCGGGTTCGACATCGCCGCCGAGCGAGACATCGGCTACGGCTACCAGCTCGGCGGGGCGCGCAAGCACCTCAGCCGCTGGATCATCCGGCGGGCGACGTCCCTGATGACCAACTCGGAGTACAGCCGCGGCGAGTTCGAGCGCAACGTCGGGCTGCCCGCGTCTCGGGTCGCGGTGGTCCACCACGGCGTTCCGGACCCGTTCGGGTCGCTCCCCGCCGCCAAGGAGCCGCTGGCGCTGACGGTCGGCAACGTCGACGCCGCCAACCTCGAGCGCAAGGGACTGCGGGCGTTCGTCGAGGCGGCCGCCGCCCTGCCCGAGGTCGAGTTCGTGGTCGCGGGGAAGTGGTTCGGCGACGCGGCGGACCGCCTGCGCGCGCTCGCCACGCCCAACGTCCGCCTCGCCGGCTTCGTGCCCGACGAGGAGCTGCTCCGTCTCTACCGGCGCGCGTCGGTCTACGTGCAGGCCTCCCAGCACGAGGGGTTCGGCATCTCGGTCGCGGAGGGGATGCTCGCCGGCTGCGTTCCGGTGGCCAGCCGGGCCGGTGCGCTGCCGGAGGTCGTCGGCGACGCCGGCATCCTGCTGCCCGACCGCGGCGCCGAGGCGGTGGCCGCCGGCGTGCGCGAGGCGCTCGCCCGGGGTCCGGAGGCCGGCGCCGCCGCACGCGAGCGGATCCTGCGGCAGTTCCCGGTGTCGGGCCGCCGCGACGGGCTGCTCGGGCTGGTGGACGGCCTGCTGGCCGGTCGCTAGCCCTCCAGCAGCGCCTTGAGCCTGCGCAGCGACGCGTGGGCCTCGCGCTCGGAGATCCCGCCCACCAGCACCTTGCCGGCGACCGCGCCGAGCGGGCCCAGCGGCGCCTCGAACTCGTTCTCGTACCCGAACCGGGTGCCGCTGCGGCCCGCGGGCTCGAGCCGGTAGACCGTGCGGGCCGTCGAGCGGGCCGGCCCGCGGCCCTCCCACACCGCGAGGGCGGGCGCATCGAATTCGGCCACGGTCCAGTGGACCTTGAAGGGGGTGCCGTGGATCGCGAGCACCTGGTCGAGCGTCGACCCCTCGGCCAGCGGCCCGTCGCTGAGCCGGGAGAGCTTGCGGTGGATGGTCACCCAGTCGCCGAGCCGATGGGGGTCCATCACGATCGCCCACACGTCCTCCGGCGGTGCCGCGAGGTCGATCGTCGCCACGACGCGGCTCATCGTGCGGCCACCGGTTCGCGGGCCTCGAGGTCGCGCAGCGCCCGCTCGACGGCGGAGTCGAAGCGGTGCAGGCGGACGCCGAAACGGGCGGCCGCCTCGTCGGTGCGCGGCAGCAGGTCGCTCGCCAGGCCCTCCATCAGCGGGCCGATCAGGTCGTGGTCCTCGCTGCCGATCACCGCGCCGACGTGGCTGGCGATCGGCGTCGCCGCGAAGGGCAGCCGCACGGCCGGCCGGTCGATCAGCATGAGGTCGGCGATGCGCTCGAGCATCGCGCCGTAGGTCAGCACGTCGGGCCCGGCGAGATCGAGCGAGGCGCCCTCGATGCCGGGCGCCGTCGCCGCGCGGGCGAGGAACTCGACGACGTCGCGGCCGTCGATCGGCGCGGTGCGATGGTCGCGCCAGGCCGGGAGGGCCAGCACTGGGAGGCGTTCGACGATGCGGACGAGGAAGCGAAACGAGCGCGACCCCGCGCCGATGACGATCGACGCCCGCAGCGCGACCGGCCCCGGCGCGTGCTCGAGCAGCGCCTCCTCCACGGCGAGACGGCTGCCGAGGTGCGCCGACGGGCGCGTGCCGGCCGGGACGAGGCCGCCGAGGTAGACGACCCGCCGCGTGCCGGCCGCGTGGGCGGCCCGCGCGACGTTCATCGCCGCAGCGCGCTCGCGCGCGGCGAACGATCCGTTCGCGGCCGCCTCCATGCTGTGGATGAGGAAGTACGCCGCCTCGGCGCCGTCCAGCGCGGCCTCGAGGCCCGCGCCGGTCACGGCGTCGCCGGCGACGACGGGCACGTCGGCGTCCACCCGGGTGGGATCGCGCGCAAAGGCGACGACCTCGTGGCCGTCGCGCAGCAGGCGCGGCACGAGGGCCGCACCGACGTAGCCGGTGGCTCCAGTCACGAGAATGCGCATCGGGAGGGGGTACGCGCCACGCTGGGTCCGGGGCCACCGGCGCGACCGGGGCAATTGTTCCCAGGTTGCGGCATCTTCACACCCAAGGCGGTTCAGATTCAGCCGCTTTCCAGCACTTTTGCGCGCTTCTGCGCGATTTGCGGGAACGCCCCTCGCCCTGTCCCGGCCGACCTGCTTGGATGGCTCCAGCGGGCGGCGCGGTGCCGCCGGAGGGATACCACGAGCGTTGGGAGGCGCGAATGGCGCAGCGGGCCGGACGGAGCAAGGCGGTGTCGTGCGAGGACTGCTTCTTTCACCGCAACGCCCTCTGCGCGGTCGCCGGCGACGAGCCGTGCGCCACCTTTCGTCCCGACCGCCCCGAAGGGCTGCGCCCGCCCCAGCAGCTGCGCTTCACGTTCCGCCAGGAGCGCCGCGCGCAGGCCGCCTGGGCGTTCCCCTCCGCGCAGGAGCAGGCGGCGCTGCACGCCTGACGCGGCGCGCTGCGTGCCGCATCGCACACACGGCCCCCGGCTAGAGTCTGGCCCGGCAACCAACGGAGGGTCGAAGGGTCACGTGCGCATCACCGTCCTGGGCAAGTCCCCGTCCTGGCAGGACGCCGGCGGCGCGAGCAGCGGCTACCTCGTCGAGGCGGACGGCGCCACGCTGCTGCTCGACTGCGGCAGCGGGGTCTTCTCCAAGCTGCGCGAGCGCATGGACTACTGCGCGCTCGACGCGCTCGTGGTCAGCCACATGCACGCCGACCACTTCTTCGACGTCATCCCGTACGCGTACGCGCTGACGTACACGCCGCGCCAGCAGCCGGTGCCCGTGGCGGGCTGGCCGGGCACCGACTCCCCGGCGCGGCCGCGGCTTCACGCGCCCCAAGGCGGGCTCGAGATCTTCCGCAAGGTCGTCGGCGCCTTCGGCAACGCCGCGCTCGTCGAGACGGCCTTCGCGCTCCGGGAGTATGCGCCCGAGGACGTCCTTGACGTCGGCCCGCTGCGCGTGCGCTTCCACCGGGTGCCGCACTACATCGACACGCACGCGGTCGAGATCACCGATGGCGCCGGTGGCCGCTTCACGTTCGGGGCCGACTGCCGGCCCAACGACGAGATCGTGGACTTCGGGCGGGGGACCGACCTGCTCATGCTCGAGGCCACGCTCCCGCGGCCCGAGCGCGAGGGCCTGCGCGGCCACCTGACGCCCGCCGAGGCCGGCGACCATGCGCGGCGCGCCGGCGCCAAGCGCCTCGTCCTGACGCACATCTCCGACGAGCTCGACCTCGAACACGCGCGCGAAGAGGCCGAGCGGACGTTCGAAGCGCCGGTGGTCGTGGCCGCCGACGGCGCGGTCTACGAGATCTGAGCGCCGGCCGCCGGGCCGCACGGGCGAGCACGGGCTACGATCCGGGCGCATGTCCGAGCGCGACATCTTCGCCAACTTCGACCGGGTCCGCCGCGAGATGGACGAGCTGTTCGGCGACGTGTTCGGGCGGTCGGGGCTCGTCGCCCGGGGCCGCGGGTTCTCGCCGCCGGTCGACGTCTACTACCGCGACGACCCGCCGACCGCGGTCGTGCAGGCCGAGCTGGCGGGCATCGACCCGGCCGACCTGAGCATCGAGGTCGAGGGCCGGCGGCTGATCCTGGCCGGACAGCGCCGGCCGGCACCCGCCGAGGGCCGCGTCTATCAGCAGCTCGAGATCGAGCACGGCCCCTTCCGGCGCATCGTCGAGCTCGGCGCCGACGTTCGCGGCGAGGAGGCCAGGGCGGTCTACGAGGACGGCCTGCTGCGCATCGAGCTTCCGCTCGTGCCGCCGACGCGGCCGCAGTCGCGGACCGTGCCCGTCGAGCTCCCGGACGCGGAGTAGCACGGTGGCGGACGAGCCGGCGGGCCTGCCGCCGCAGATCGAGATCGCGGAGGTGCTCCTGCCGCCCGCGCTGCCCGTGCTGCCGCTGCGCGAGACGGTGGCCTTTCCGGACCTCCTGACGCCGCTGGCGGTCGGCCAGGAGCGCAGCGTGGCGCTCGTCAACGACGCCCTGGCCGGCGACCGGATGCTCGTGATGGCGGCGAGCCGCGACCCGGAGGTCGAGGTGCCCGGTCCGGATCAGATCTACACGGTCGGCGTCGCCGGCACGATCGCCCGGATGCTCAAGGTGCCCGACGGCTCCCTGCGCGTCCTCGTCCAGGGCGCCCAGCGGGTGCGGATCACCGGCTGGGTGCGCGACTCGCCCTACCTGGTCGCCGAGATCGTGCCGGAGCCCGACGTCGTCGAGGCCACGCCCGAGCTGACGGCGCTGGCGCGCAACGTCCAGCAGACCTTCACGAAGATCGTCGAGGAGGTGCCCTACCTCCCCGAGGAGCTGCAGATGGCGGTCGCGAACATCGACGACCCGAGCGCCTTGGGCGACCTCATCGCAGGCGCGCTGCGCATCCCGGTCGCCGACAAGCAGGCGCTCCTCGAGGAGCGCGACGTCGCCAAGCGCCTGCGGCAGCTGTCGAAGATCCTCGCCCGCGAGCTCGAGGTGATCTCGCTGGGGACGAAGATCCAGTCCCAGGTCCAGTCCGAGCTTGAGGCCGGCCAGCGCGAGTACATGCTGCGCCAGCAGCTCAAGGCGATCCAGGAGGAGCTGGGCGAGGTCGACGAGCAGCAGGCCGAGGCCAACGAACTGCGCGAGCAGGTGCAGGCGGCCGATCTTCCGGACGAGGTCCGCACGCAGGCCGACCGCGAGCTGTCGCGCCTCGAGCGGCTGCCGGCAGCCGCCGCCGAGCACGGGGTGATCCGCACCTGGCTCGAGTGGATCGTCTCCCTCCCGTGGGGGGCGGGCACCGAGGACAACCTCGACCTCGCGCACGCCCGCGAGGTGCTCGACACCGACCACTACGACATCGAGCAGGTCAAGGACCGCATCCTCGAGTTCCTCGCCGTGCGCAAGCTCAAGCCCGACGCGCGAGGCCCGATCCTGTGCTTCGTCGGCCCGCCCGGCGTCGGCAAGACGTCGCTGGGCCGGTCGATCGCGCGGGCGCTCGGGCGGACCTTCGAGCGCATCAGCGCCGGCGGGGTGCGCGACGAGGCCGAGATCCGCGGCCACCGCCGGACGTACATCGGCGCGATGC
>CAZEKK010000182.1:3165-5894 GCA_964512905.1 uncultured Solirubrobacteraceae bacterium | reverse complement strand
ACGCCGGGATGATGCCGACGTTGGCCTTGCCGGGCGAGATGATGCCGGGACAGTTGGGCCCGATCAGCCGGACGCCGCCGACGCTGGCGAAGTGGTTGTAGACGCGCAGCTCGTCGTGGGCCGGGATGCCCTCGGTGATCGCCACGACCAGGTCGATCCCGGCGTCCTGGGCCTCGAGGATCGAGTCGGCGGCGAACCGCGGCGGCACGAAGATCATCGCCGTGTTCGCGCCGGTCTGCTCGACGGCGGCGTGGAAGGTGTCGAAGACCGGGATGCCCTCGACGTCCTGGCCGCCCTTGCCGGGCGTCACCCCGGCGACGACGTTGGTCCCGTAGGCCTTGTTGTTGAGCGTGTGGAACGTGCCCTCGCGCCCGGTGATCCCCGACACGCACAGGCGGGTCTCGGTGTCGACGAGGACGCTCATGCGGCGGCCGCCAGTTCCACGACCCGCTGGGCGGCGCCGAGCATCGTGGCCTCGGTGTGGACGTTCGGGAGGTCCGCCTCGGCCAGCAGCCGGCGGCCCTCGGTGTCGTTGGTCCCGTCGAGGCGCACGACGAACGGGACGCTGGGCTTGATCTGATCGAACGCCTCGATGAGCCCGCGGGCGACCTCGTCGCAGCGCGTGATCCCGCCGAAGATGTTGAAGAGGACCGCCTTGACGTTCGGGTTCGAGAGGATCACCTCGACGGCGCTGGTGATCGCCTCCGCCTTCGAGCCGCCGCCGGCGTCCAGGAAGTTGGCGGGCGCGCCGCCGGCCTGGGCGACGACGTCGAGCGTGGACATCACGAGCCCCGCGCCGTTGCCGAGGATCCCGATGTCGCCGTCGAGCTTGACGTAGATGAGGCCGCGCTCGCGCGCCATCGCCTCCTGCTCGTCTTCGGCGGCGGCGTTGCGGAAGGCCTCGTTGTCGGGGTGGCGGTAGAGCGCGTTGTCGTCCAGCGTGACCTTGGCGTCGAGCGCGCGGACCTGCCGGTCGCCGGTGATGATCAGCGGGTTGACCTCGACGAGCATCGCCTCCTCGGAGGCGAAGACGTCGTAGAGGGTGGCGAGCATCGCGCCGATCGGGCGCACGACGTCCGCGTCGACCCCGGCCTCGAAGGCCAGCCGCCGGCCATGGAAGTCCTGGAAGCCCAGGAGGGGGTCCACGTGCAGCCGGGCGATCGCCTCGGGCGACTCGGCGGCGACCTCCTCGATGTCCATCCCGCCCTTCGTGGAGAGCATCACCAGCGGCCGCTTGGCCGAGCGGTCGAAGACGATCGACGCGTAGTACTCGGCGGCGATGTCCGAGGCCTCCTCGATCCAGACCTCGTGGACGGTGTGGCCCTTGATGTCCATGCCGAGGATCGCCTCGGCGTGGGCGCGGGCCTCAGCGGCGTCCTGGGCGACCTTGATGCCCCCGGCCTTGCCGCGGCCGCCGACCTGGACCTGGGCCTTCACCACGGCGGGGAAGCCGATCTCCTCGGCGGCGCGGACGGCATCGTCGACCGTCGTGGCGGGCTGGCCCGCCGGGACCGGAACGTCGTGGCGGGCGAAGATCTGCTTGCCCTGATACTCGAGCAGGTCCATTGCGGCGGCGGACCCTACCGAATCGCCGCCGGCCCCGGCCGCGCGGCGTCAAAGGGCCGCTGCGCGGCATAATGCCGCTCCCCGCTTCCTCGATCTGGAATCTCCCCATGCCGCTTCCCAAGAACGTGACCTTCGTGAGCTTCGACGTCTACGGCTCCCTGATCGACTGGGAGACCGGCATCTACGAGGCGTTCGCCACGGAGGCCGAGCGCGACGGGTTCACGATCGACCGCGACACGCTCATCCCGCTCTTCCACCAGACCTCGCGCGACATCGAGGGCGGCTCCTACGAGCTCTACGCGGAGGTGCTGCGCCGCGCCGCGGTGAAGATCGCCAAGGAGCTGGGCTGGCCGCTCGAGCCCTCGCGGGCCGGGTTCCTGCCCGACTCGGTTGCGCGCTGGAAGGCCTTCAAGGAGACGAACACCCAGCTCAACCGCTTCGCGAAGAAGTTCGAGACCGGCCTGATCTCGAACATCGACGACAAGCTGCTCGGCCAGACGCGGCGCCACATCCCCACCGACTTCGATCTCGTCGTCACCGCCCAGCAGGTCCGTTCCTACAAGCCGGACCCGGCGCACTTCAACGAGTGCGAGCGCCGGCGCGGCGGCAAGAAGGGCTGGGTCCACGTCTGCTCGGGGTACTACCACGACGTGGAGCCGTGCCTGAAGAAGAGGATCCCGGTGATCTGGGTCAACCGCACCAAGGAGAAGCTCGAGCCCGGCCAGAAGCCGCCGACCGAGGAGGTCACGACGCTCCTCGCCGCCGCCAAGCTGCTCGGCGCCGCGTAGGCCGCCGCCGGCCGTGCGCGCCGTCGGCCTGCACCCGGACGTCGTCGTCGCCACGAGCCTCTACTGGCAGACGACCTGCACCGCCGTGCGCCACGGCGACGAGGCGTTCCTCATCGACTCGGTCATCTTCCCCGCCGAGCTCGAGGCGCTGCCCGCCCTGCTGGGCCAGGCGGGCTTCCCGATCGCGGGCCTGCTGGTCACCCACGCCGACTGGGACCACCTGCTCGGCCGCGAGGCCTACCCGGATCTGCCGGTCGCCTGCGGGGAGCTCACGGCGGCGCGCCTGCGGGCCGAGCCAGGAGCCGCCCAGCGCGAGCTGCGCGACTTCGACGACGAGAACTACGTGCGGCGCGCGCCGCTGTCGCTGCCGGGCGT
>CAZEKK010000182.1:0-3065 GCA_964512905.1 uncultured Solirubrobacteraceae bacterium | reverse complement strand
AGGCGGCGCTGCCGCCCCGGGTCGGGGCGTCGAAGGCCCAGCGCGGGATCCACGCGGAGAACGTCGGTCGGGTCGCGGCCACGTAGGCGTGTCGCGGCGCCGGCGCGCCGCCGCCGCGGCGCCGGCGCGCCGTCCCCCCGGCGCCGGCGCGCCGTCCCCCCGCCGCCGGCGCCACCGCACCGGGCGCGAACTGCAGGTTGACGACGCTATGCGTCGCGAAGTTGCAGCTCGCGCTGCGCGGATGTCAGCCGCGCGCCGCGGCCGCGTAGATCGCCCCGATCTCGTCCGCCGCGGCGGCCGGGGGCGTGGCGGCGAGCTGGGGCCGGGCCGCCGCGGCGGCGGTGGCGGCTTCGAGCTGGGCAGCGGTGACCCCGAGCGCGCCCAGCGATGCCGCGCCGGCGCGGCGGGCGAGCTCCGCGGCAAGGCGCTCGGCGGCCTGGCCGGCGGCGTCGTCGGCGGCAGCGAGCATCTCCGGGCGGCGCGTCCGCAGCGCCGCGGTCGTGTGCGGGAGCATCGCGGCGTTGGCCGCGCCGTGGCTCAGGCCGGCGGCCCGGACGATCGACTGGGCGAGCACGTGGTGCAGGCCCAGGCCGGTCAGGTCGAGCGCGTAGCCCGAGAGCAGCGCCGCGAGCGCGTAGCGGTCGGCGCGCTCGTTCACGGCGTCGGTGTCGCCGGCGACGTCGTCGCCGGCGCCCGCGTCGCTGGCGGCTGCCGCGGCGATCAGGCGCACGGCCTCGAGCGCAGGCAGCGAACTGAGCGGCGAGGCCCGGACCGTCACGAGCGCCTCGACGGCGTGTCCGAGCGAGTTGGCGGCGCTGCCGGCCTGGTCGGTCGCCGGCTGCGAGGCCGACAGGGCCGGATCGTTGATCACGATCTCGGGGCGGATGCCGGGCGTGCCCGCGGGCGCGCCGGCGATCTGGCGGTGGGAGCGCGTCATCTCGGCTGCCGACAGCGTGGTCGGGATCGCGGCCACGCGGCGGCCGCCGGCCAGGGCGGCCATGGCCTTCGCGACGTCGACGACCCGGCCGCCCCCGAGCGCGACCCACAGGCGCTCCGGCCGTGCCCGCATCGCCGGGAAGAGCGCCTCGGCGACCACCTCGACCAGGCCGGACGGCACGAGGACCGTCGCGGCGGCGGCTGCGGCCACGGCCTGCGCCGCGGCGGCGCCCTGCGCCCGCGGGGTGGTGAGCAGCACGTACGGCTCGTCGAGCAGGCCGGGCGCCTCGGCCGCCGCGCCGCGGCCGAACACGATCGTCCGCCCGCCCTCGGTGACCCGGAAGGGGGCGGCCGGCAGGGGCGCGCTCACGCCGGCACCGGCGGCGCGACGGCGGCGGTCGCAGCCGACGCGGGCGGGTGGTGGCGGGCGGTGACGACCGCCCGCGCGCCGCGCTCGGGCACGAGCACGATCGCGCGGCGGGCGGTGCGCTCGAACTCCGGTGCGGCGGGCGCGAGGTCGGCCCGGGCGAGGATCGCACCAAGGACGATCTTCATCTCGAACTGCGCGAACGCCGCCCCGATGCAGCGGCGGATCCCGCCGCCGAAGGGCAGCCACGCGTACGTGTCGGGCGTGACGCCGAGGAACCGCTCCGGCTGGAACGCATCCGGGTCGGGATAGAGGTCGGGGCGGCGGTGGGTCAGCCAGATGCACGGCGCGACGCGGGCGCCCGCCGGGAGCAGGCGTCCGCCGATCTCGTACGGCGCTGCGAGCCGCCGCACGACGATGGGCAGCGGCGGGCGCAGCCGCAGGATCTCCTTCACCGTCGCGTCGAGGAGCGGCCCGCCCTCGGGCCCGTGCCCGCCGGCCCGGCACTCCGCGGTCAGCTCCGCGAGGACGTCGGGCGTGCGGACGAGGCGCTCGACCGCCCAGGCCAGGCCGGTCGCGGTCGTCTCGTGGCCGGCGAGCAGGAGCGTCACGAGCTCGTCGCGGAGCTCGGCGTCGGTCATCGGTGCGCCGTCCTCGTCGCGCGCGAGCAGGAGCAGCGAGAGGATGTCGTCGCGCTTGGCCAGGGCCGGATCGGCGCGACGGGTGGCGATCAGGTCGTAGATGAGGCGGTCGGCCGCGGCGAGCCGGGCCTCGAACCGCGCCCACGGCATGAAGGGCCCGAGGTCGCGCCGCAGCCACGGCAGCATCGCGGCCTGGGCGAACCCGCGGGGGAGCAGCCCGGCGATCGCCGCCCGCAGCGCCTGCAGGCGCGGGCGGGTGTCGGCGCCGAACACCGCGCGCAGGATGACCTCGAGCGTGATCGCCTGCATCTGGGGCGCGAGCGCGAACGGCTCGTGCTCTGACCAGCGGTCGACGGCGTCCGCGGTGATCGACTCCATCAGCCGGCCGTAGCGGGCCATCCGCTCGCCGTGGAACGGCGGCAGCAGCAGGCGGCGCTGGCGCAGGTGCTCGGGCCCGTCGAGCAGCAGGACCGATGCGCTGCCGAGCACCGGCGCCAGCGGCGCGTTGCCCTCGCCGGCGAGCAGCACGGCGGGGTCGCCGGTGAACACCTCCTTGACCGCCGCCGGGTGGGTGACGAAGACGAGGTCGCCGACCTGCGCGAGCCTGATCGTGAACATGTCGCCGTGCGCGGCGGCTGCCTCGCGCATGAACGGCACGGGGCGGAAGGCCCACCGCATCGTCTGGACGGCACGGGACTGGGCAGGGCCGGGAGGTAGGCCGGCGGCGGAGGTCACAGCTTGCGCCCGAGGAACAGATCGCGGGCGCCGTTCCCCTTCGAGTCGGGTGCGAAGCCCAGCTTGGCGTAGAGCGCGAGAGCGGCCTCGTTGTTCTCGGCGGTGTCGAGCTCCACGCGCCGGCAGCCGCGCTCGCGCGCCCGCCTCACCGCCTCGTGCACGAGAGCCTCGCCGACGCCGCGGCCGCGGGCTTCGGGCCGGACGTAGAGATCCTCGAGCCAGCAGTCGTCGGTGGCCGTCCAGATGCTCAGGCGGAAGCGAAGCTGGCAGACGCCGCACGGCGGCGAGTCGGCGTCGGCGGCGCCGAGCAGGTACTCGGTGTCGTCGCGCTCGACGAGCCGCTCGACGGTCGCGAGGAACGCGTTCGCCGACGGCCAGTCGCGGCC
>CAZEKK010000181.1:0-5954 GCA_964512905.1 uncultured Solirubrobacteraceae bacterium | reverse complement strand
CTACCTCGAGCGCGACGGCTACACGCCCGTCTGGGTGCGCTCCGGCGAGGCCGCCCTGGACGAGATCGCGCGCCACCCGGTGCGGATGGTGATCCTCGACGTCGGGCTTCCGGGCATCGACGGGCTCGAGGTCTGCCGGCGCCTGCGGACGCGGACATCCGTTCCGATACTCATCCTCAGCGCCCGCGACGACGAGATCGACCGGGTGGCCGGCCTCGAGGCCGGGGCCGACGACTACGTCGGAAAGCCGTTCTCGCCGCGGGAGCTGCTCGCGCGGGTCAAGGCGATCCTGCGCCGCGGCAGCTCTGCGCCCAACGCCGCGGCCCCGGGCGCCGACGTCGTGGCCGGCGGCGACGTGACGGTCAACCGCATCTCGCGCGAGGTGACGGCCGGGGGCGAGCCGGTCGAGCTGACCGGGCGCGAGTTCGATCTGCTGGCGGCGCTGCTCGAGCACCCGAACGCGGTGCTCGACCGCGACCGGCTCCTGGATCTCGTCTGGGGCTTCGACTTCCCCGGCGGAACGCGCACCGTCGACGTCCACGTCGCCCAGCTTCGGCGCAAGCTCGGCCGCCCCGACCTCATCGCCACCGTGCGGGGGATCGGCTACAAGGCCGTCGTGCCGTGACCGAGCCCGCGCCGCGCCGCCGGACGCTGCGGTCCGGCCTCTTCTGGGCGATCCTCGGGACCGTCCTGCTCGGGATCGGCGTCTCCGCCGCGCTCGGGATCGCCCTCACCCGCGACGCCACCCGCGACGCGATCGCCCGCGACCTCGGGCGCCAGGCCGACATCGCCTCGACCCGGCTGCAGATCGGCGGGCTGGGTGGACTGGTCCCGCCGCCGACGTCGCTGCAACCGGATGATCGCGACGGTCGGCTCGACGGCGACGGTCGGCTCCCCGGTCGCGGCGACGGCCCGCCGGGCTTCGGCGGACCGGGCGGCCCGGAGCCGCGGATCATCAGCCTCGACCGGGCCGAGCGCCTCTTCGGCGCTGGCGCGGCGGCCAAGCTCCGCGCGGGGCAGGGCGTCGACGGCACGGCACGGATCCGCGGGCGCGAGCAGATCTACGCGGCGCGGCCGGTCGACGGGCGCGTCCTGGTCCTCAGCCGTCCGGAGCTGCGCACGTCGGACTACTCCCGCTATCTCGCGGCGATCCTGATCGCGGGCGGGCTGGGCGTCGTGCTGGCGGCGATCACCGCGGCGCTGCTGGCCCGCCGGTTCACCGCGCCGCTGCAGCGGCTGGCCACCGCGACGCGCGAGCTCGCCTCGGGCCGCGATCCCGAGCCGCTCCCACCCGAGCGGACCGCCGAACTGGCGGCGGTGAGCGAGGCCTTCAACGACATGGCCTCCCAGCTCGGCCAGGCCCGGGAGGCCGAGCGGGCCGTGCTGCTGTCGGTCTCGCACGAGCTGCGCACGCCGCTGACGGCGATCCGGGGCTACGCCGAAGGGATCGAGGACGGAACGGTCGAGCCGGTCAGCGCCGCCGGCGTCGTGGGGCGCGAGGCCGGTCGGCTCGAGCGGCTGGTCGCGGACCTGCTCGCGCTGGCCAAGCTCGAGCAGGGCGTGCTCGAGGTCCGCGCCGAGCCGCTCGACCTCGCCGAGGCGGCGCGCGAGGTCGGGGCTCGGCTCGCCCCGCTGGCGCGCGAGCGGGCCGTGCGGCTCGAGGTTCGCGCCGACGGCCCTGCGGTCGTGACCGGCGACCACGATCGGATCGTCCAGGTGCTCTCGAACCTCGTCGACAACGCCCTGCGCGCCACGCCCCCGGACGGCGAGGTCAGGGTTGCGGCGGCAGGCCGGGACGCGGAGGTCACCGACACCGGCCCGGGCATCCCCGCGGAGGATCTGCCGCACGCCTTCGAGCGGTTCCACCTGCATCGCCGGTCGGGGCGCGGGTCGCCCGACGGCAGCGGCCTGGGCCTGGCGATCGTCCAGCAGCTCACGGAGGCGATGGGCGGGTCGGTCGGCGTGCAAAACGTCCCCGGAGCGGGCGCCCGCTTCACCGTCCGGCTGCCCGCCGCTGCGCCCGGCCCCGACGGCGCCGCCCCGACCGGGCAGAATGGCGCCGGGGCCGGTAGCTCAGCGGTCAGAGCAGCGGGCTCATAACCCGTCAGACCCTGGTTCGAATCCAGGCCGGCCCACTGGGCTCGCGAGGGCGAGGGCGCCCGGCAGTCGGGCGCGCAGCGAGCGTCGGAGCACGCGGTTGCCGGTCGACGCCGCGGGCGCGACTGTCCTGGCCACCATCATCGTGGCGCTGCCGCCTCCGACGCTGCGCACCGACCCCGTTGGCGGCGACCGCGCGCGGTGCCGGCCGGGGTCTCGACCGTGCGGGCCGGACGAGGCGCTACCGGTCGTCGCCGGGGCCGAAACCGAACGGGAAGCCGCCGCCGCGACCGCCGCGATCGACGTCGCCGCCGGCGCGCAGCGGAACCACGGCGCCCCAGGAGGTGACCCGGGCCCCGGTGCCGTCCTCGCAGCGGACCGCCCACACGCGCGCGTCGCCGATGACTCCGCCGCGCGTCTCCAGTTCGACGACCTGCTCGGCCTCGGACTGGAAGCACGCCGCCTCGACGAGCTTCTCGGGCGCGCCCTTGCGATCGACGCCGTCCGAGCCCGAGGTCGCCCACAGGACGATGGCGAGCACGAGCACGGCGGCGAGCAGGCCGATCCCGAGTGGCCCGTCGAGGTCGTGCCACGCCATGCGGGGCTTGGGCGGCGGTGCCGGCACGTCAGCGGGCGGGGAGGGCTCGTCGGTCATGACCGCGGGTTCTAGCAGCCGGAGCACGCGCCGCGCGGCGGCCCCGCGCTCGCCGTCGGGCGGCCTCGTTGTGCCCGACCCGCGTTCGGACCGCGGCGGCGCAGGCGGCGTCCGGCCGGCGTCAGCGCGCGAAGCAGCGGTCGAGGAAGCGCAGCAGCGGCGGCGTCATCACGGTGTCGCCCGGCGCGCCGATCCGGCGGTTGACGTCCTCGTGGCTGAGGCCGAGCGCCGGGATCACGGTCGCCGGCACCCCGGCGCGGCGCAGGGCATCGGCGTAGCCCGCGAGGATCGACTGGCGCCTCGGATTGCCGCGGCGCACGAGCACCGTCCGCGGGATGCCCGCTCCGCGGCGCACGAGGGCCGTCGCCGAGGTCGCGCGCTGGTAGTCGGGAGCATTGCCGAGTGCCGCGAGCCACTGCACGTTCTCGCGATCGCCGGCGCGCGCCTTGTCGAAGCCCTCGGTGTCGAGCGGCCCGCTGCAGCGCAGCGCGGAGAGCCTCAGGCCGCGCTCGCGCAGCCAGCGCGGGTCGTTGGCGACGTTCGACACGATGTCTGCGCCGGCGGAGTGCCCAAGCAGCGCGATGCGCGACGGGTCGGCGCCGAAGCGGGCCGCGTTGGCCCGGACCCACGCCACGGCCCGCGCGACGTCGCGGAAGTGATCGGGCCACTTCGCCGTCCCGGGCACGCCGGTCTGCGTGAGCCGGTAGTTCGTCGAGACGAAGACGATCCCGCGGCCGTTGAAGAGCCGCACCTTGTCGCGCACGGCGTTGCGCTTGTCGCCGCTGCGGTAGCCGCCCCCGTGCACCCACACGACGATCGGGGCCTTCGTGGAGGTCGGCCGGCAGCGGCCAGGCCGCCAGACGTCGAGGCTGGTCAGGCTGACGGGCACGTTGGCGAACCGGGCGTAGGCCGTGGTGGCCGGCACCGGCGCCGGAGTGCACGCGGCGTGCGCTGGTCCGGCGGCGGTCGCTCCAGCGGCGGCGCCGGCCAGGGCGGCGGCGGTCGCAAGCGATCGGCGGGCGACGGGCGGCATCGCACGCAGGAACCGGTGCCGCCGGCCCGAGTTGCGGTCCGACGGGTGCGTGGCGCCCTGCCGCTGCCGGCGTGACGCCGTCCGCTCCCCGCTGCCTGCGGGGCGCTGCCGCCCGCGGCTCCGGGCCAATACGCTGGCGGTCCATGCCCGTCCGCGCGGCCGACCTTCCCCCCGACGTCCACCGCCTCGAACTGCCGAGCCCGTTCGCGATCGGCGACGTCAACGCGTACCTCGTCACCGGGGAGCGCGTGGCCCTCGTCGACCCGGGCCCGCGGATGCGCGAGACGATGGAGGCGCTCGAGCTCGGGCTGCGCGACCTCGGCCTGCGCCTCGGCGACGTCGACGCGATCTTCCTGACCCACATGCACCACGACCACGTCGGGCTGGCGGCCGAGGCCAAGGCGCGATCCGGCGCCCAGGTCGTCGCCGTGGACGTGCTCGCCCGCTTCCTGGAGGACGTCGACGCGGCGCTCGACGCCGACGACGCGTTCGCCGTCGAGACGATGCACCGCCACGGCGTCGCCGACGACGTCGGCGCGTCGCTCGATCAGCTCTCGAAGGCCTACCGGCGCTTCACCGGCAGCGTCGCGGTCGACGAGATCCTGGTGCCGGGCGGGTCGGTGCGGCTGGGCTCGCGGGACTTTGCCGTCCACCTCCGGCCCGGCCACAGCCCGACCGACACCGTGCTGCACGACCCGGCCGACGGCCTGCTCGTCGCCGGCGACCACCTCCTGCCCCGGATCTCCTCGAACCCGATCGCCCACGCGCCGATTGGCGTCCGCGACCCGGTTGCCTGCGCCCGCTCGCCGAAGCGGCCGGCGCCGCTCGTCGACTACCTCGCGTCGCTCAAGGCGTCGGCCGCGCTGGACGCCGGCGTCGTCCTGCCGGGCCACGGCGACCCGTTCATCGGCCACCGCGATCTCGCCGCCACCCGCCAGATGCTTCACGCCCGCCGCGCCCGGCGGATCCTCGCCGAGGTGCAGGACGAGCGCACGGCCCACGAGATCGCCGCCCGGCTGTGGCGCCGCATTCCGGTCAGCCAGGCGTACCTCGCGCTCTCCGAGACGCTTGGCCACCTCGACCTCCTCGCCGCCGACGGGCTCGTCGAGGGGATCGAGGGCGACGGCGGGGTCGTGCACTGGCGCCGGACCGAATCCGGCGCGGCGGCGGCGTAGCCCGTTCAGAACGGCAGGGACGCGGCGATCTCGGACAGCCGCGGCGCCGTGCGGTCGCGGTCGGAGACGATCAGCTCCATCCCCTGCGGCCAGGCGATCCCCACCTCCGGATCGTCGAAGGCGAAGCCGGACTCGGTGGCCCCGTCGTAGTAGCTGGAGCATTTGTAGACGACGTCGGCGACGTCGCTGAGGACGCAGAAGCCGTGCGCGAAGCCGACGGGCACGAAGAGCTGATGCATGTGGACGTCGTCGAGTTCGAACGCCTCCCACTGCCCGAAGGTGGGGGAGGCGCGCCGCAGGTCGACGACGACGTCGAGGATCGCGCCGCGCGCGCAGCGCACGAGCTTGGCCTGCCCGGGCGCGGTCTGGAAGTGCATGCCGCGCAGCGTGCCCTGGCGCGAGCGCGAGTGGTTGTCCTGCACGAACGGGGTGCCGACGCCGGCGCGCGCCCACGCGTCGGCGCGGAAGGTTTCGAGGAAGAACCCGCGCGCGTCGGCATGCGCCGCCGGGGCGATGAGGGCGAGGCCGTCGAGGCGGGCGGGCAGGCGTTCCATGGGGCGCTGGGAACGCTACCCGGAAGGAAGGCCCCGGGCGGCGTCGAATCCCCCGGACGCGATGAAGCGATCCTCCGTCACCACTGCGCCGCCCAGCGGCAAGGGCCACCAGACCCTCTCCTCGTACATCCGCGACCGCTTCGACGAGTTCTCCCGCTCGCAGAAGGACGTCGCCCAGTACATCGTCGATCATCTCGACGAAGCGGCCTTCCAGACCGCCGAGGCGCTGGCCAAGCGGGCCAACACCTCGAGCTCGACGGTCGTGCGCTTCTCCCAGGCGCTCGGCTTCGAAGGCTTCCCCGAGCTGCAGCAGGCGGCACGCGAGGAGTACCGCCGCCGCCTCCCCACCGATGGCGCGATGCCGGCGACGCCGCTCTTCTCGCTGGATCAGAACGAGTTCGAGGCGGCGATCGCCGCCGACCACGTCAACGTCGAGGAGA
>CAZEKK010000180.1:0-5984 GCA_964512905.1 uncultured Solirubrobacteraceae bacterium | reverse complement strand
TCCGCGACGAACGAGACGCATGGGCTGGACCGACACCGGCAGGACTGCGACGCCTGGCAGGGGTCGGCGCCCCGCGGGCCGTCATGCGGCGTGGTACTTCGTGCCTCGTCGCTCGCCGGTTCGGCGCAGACGGCCTGCCGTAACGAGGCGGTCGAGGACTGAGAGGGCTTCCGTGCGCTCGAGTCCGGTGGCGGCGCGGACGTCTTGGTTGCTGATCGGTCCGGCGTCGGCGAGGCGTGCGACGGCGTCGTCGAGTTCGTCGGCGCTGAGCCTGAGGCCGGCGGGAGGCTTCAGGGTGCCGGCGAGGCGGTAGGTGGCTCCGCCGCGCTGCCCGCGCTGCTCGAGCAGCTGCTCGTCGCGGAGCCGCTTGAGGCTCGCGCGGGCGGCTGCGGCGTCGACCCCGAGGACGTCGCGGGCGCGGGCGTTGGTGAGGATCTCGCCGCGGGCGGCGTGGACGAGCAGGACCCGGTCGGGGCCGGTGAGGGTGCCGCGGTGCTCGAGCTCGCGCAGCCAGGCGCGTTCGGCGGGGGACACGACGCTGCGGATTGGGAGCTCGACGAGCACTTCATGGCCGTTGTCGTGGAACCGCGGCGGGTCGAGCATCTCTTCGGCCATCGCGTCCTGCATGAGGTCCACGCCGCGACCGGCGTCCTCGGCGAGGCCGAGCCGGCGCAGGAGCTGGATCGTGGTGAGGTTGCGTGCCGAGCTGGCTTCGCGGATGTTCTCGACGGTCACGGGCTCGGGCAGGCCGCCGGGCGAGCGGACCGTGACGAGCGCGGGCCTGAGCTCGATCCGGACCGCGGTGCCGCCGGTCTCGTAGCTGCGGTGGGCCAGCGCGTTGGCCACCGCCTCGCGCAGGACGATCTCCGGAAGCCGGGGCAGCTCGTAGCGCCGCACGCCGAGCACGACGAGCTCGGTTCCCAGCTCGTCGGTCAGGCGCTCGACCGTGTCGCGCAGGACGTGGTGGATGGGGCCGTGCAGCTCTTCGCGGCGGTCGTAGTCGATCGTGGTGTCGTCGGGATAGCGCAGGATCTCCACGTAGGCCTTGCCGAGCTCCCGACCGGGGTCGCGGAGGAGGTAGAGCGCGCCGGCGACCGTCAGGCGGTCGCCGGACAGCAGGCCGAAGTCGCGCAGCCGGGCGGGCGTCGCGCGGTCCCATCCAAGCGCCCCGGCGATCTCGGCTCGCAGTCGCGGGTCGATGTCGTCGCGAGTAGACGCGACCGGCGTGGTTTCGAACCTCGAGCTCGTGCGCTCGTTGGCGAATCGCACGAGCTCGGTGCCGAAGAGCGCGTCGTCGCGGGTACCGCGCCGGACCCGCACGACGCCGCCGGAGGTCTGGGCGAACCCCTCCCGGCGGCGGGCGACCGACAGCACGCAGACCGCGCGGCCCTCGACGTCGAGCTGGTGCAGGCTGTAGCGGCCGACATCGCGCGCCTCTTGCAGCGCGCGATGGATGTCATCCGCCGTGCCGGCATCGAGCGCCCGTCCGCGGATCTGCCCGTCGTCGGCGACGCCGATGAGCACCACGCCGCCATCGGCGTTGGAATACGCGACCGCGGTGCTCTGGAGCTGGGGGCCCGACACCCCGCTCTTGAACTCGACGTGCTGGCCCTCCCCCGGGTACGCCGCGCGGAACTCCGCCGCCGACATGGCCAGCTGCAGCGGCGCCCTGCTCTCGGGATGCAGCGGAGGATATGACAAAGTTGTTCACGCCCAGCTCAAGCGGTAACAAGTTTGGCATACCGGTCGGGCGGGACTCCTGCCCCGCGCCGCGGCCGGGCCGGTGTCGAATCGGGACGGCCTCGAGTCGGGCCCGTGATGCCGCCCTCGACGAGGCTCAGGCGGGAGCCCGCCGGGTCCCGAGAGTCCGGTGCGCGTGATCGCGCGGTGCTGGTGGCCGGGTGCGCTGCGGGAAGCGCGCGGGCGTGAAAGAGGGGTGTTTTGCGCGGACATCGGGTCGGTCGCGCGGGAGAGGTTCGCGTGGGCGCGCCGCATCCCGGATTCCGGCGCCGAGGGGGTCGATTCGCCGGGGAGCATCGAGTCGCTCGCGCGAGCCGTCGCGCATCACCTCGGGCGCGGGCAGCCCGTCGCGCTGGGCTTTGAGATGCCGCTGTTCGTGCCGGTGCCCGCTGACGCCTCGCGTCTTGGGAAGGCGCGTCCGTGTGATGCCAAGGCGCCGCCGTGGTCATCTGGCCCTGGCGGCACGGTCATGGCCACGGGTCTAGCGCAGGTCCCATGGCTCTTGAGGGGCATTCGCGAGCAGGCCCCCGCCGCCAACGTGCACCTGCGCTGGGCGCCATTCGCCGCTCAGCGCAGCGGCCTGCTGTTGTGGGAGGCATTCGTGAGCGGCCCGGCGAAGGGCAAGACCCACGAGGACGACGCGCGAATCGGGATGGAGGCATTCTGCGCGCAGTTCCCCACGCCAGGGGACGCGAACGCTGACGAGACCGAGCGTCCGTTCTCGCTCGCTGCCGCCGCTGCCGTGTGGGCTGGCTGGGAGATCGACGATCTCGCGGCGGGCGGGCAGGCGGTCACGGCGCCCCTGAGGGGGCCAGGTCAGGCCAGAGCGACTCCTTCTGAGCAGAGTCCATGCCAAGGATCCCGAACAGCATCGCGCCGGGCGCAGCCGCGCTCGACCCGGAGCATCCTTGCCTCGACGGCCAAGGCTCCGTGGCGCGCCGTCAGGTCCGCCGCTTGGCAGCGCCCAGCGACAAGTCGGACTGCCTGACGGAGACGGCCATGCCTCGCGCCGGCGTTGCCGGCTCGCGGCGCACGCGTTCGCCCCCTCCGGCCGCTATGGCGAGACCCGGACTCGAACCGGGGACACCACGATTTTCAGTCGTGTGCTCTACCAACTGAGCTATCTCGCCGCGGGTGGCAGGGTAGCGCGGCGCGGCGGCGCGGGCGGTCGGCGGACTCGCTCGCTTAGCGATCCGGCTCGCCCGCCAGCAGCGCTCCCCGGCGGGCTGCGTCGCCGACCCGACTCACGCGCGGATCATCGGGGCCGACCATCTCCGCGAGTGCGGACCGGACGGCGTCGAGGTCCAGCGCGCGCGCGGCTGCCATCTCCTCGAGGTCGGCCCAGTCGCGGGTGCGGTCGAACATCGCCTTGAACACGGCCAGTTGGATCGGCCCGACGATCGGGATCTCGGCGCCGGCGAACGGCACAGTGCGTCGATCACGCGCCGCCGCGGCGTGGATCGGGGCGTAGTCGAAGAACAGGTCGATCGGAGTCCCCTCCCACCAGACCCGCACCTGGCCGTCGCGGGCGATCGCCTCTGCGGTTCCGGCTGGTCGCTCGATCCCGTCGGGCAACGCTGCGAGGCCGCGTGCGGGGTTCGTCGCCGGCACGAAGACGTTGAGGTCGATGTCACTCGTGCCCCGCGGATCGCGGGTGGCGTACGCGAGGGCGATTGCGCCGCCGAACGCGTGCGGGATGTGTCGTCGGGCGAGCGCCCGGTGCAGCGCGACGATCTTGTCCGCAAGGGTCATCCGCCGCCGCCCGCGGGGACTGGGAGCCGCGGGTAGTCGAGATGCGGTCGATGGCGGACCGGGAGCGCCTCGGCGAGCGCCAGCACGGACTCGAATGTGCGGGCAGCGGCCTCGGCCTGCGCCCGGGTCGGCGTGACGACTGGCGGCGGGGCAAGCTCGACGGTGAGGCGAGCGCCAGCCGCGCCGAGCAGCCGGTCCAACGTCGCCACGGACGGCGCCTTTGCGCCGCTCTCGTACGCCGAGATCGTCGCCTGGGACGTGCCCGCCCGTGCGGCGAGGGCAGCCTGGCTGAGACCCGCTCGCCGGCGCGCGGCGCGGAGCGCGGTTCCGACCTCCATGTCCCGTAGTATATCTGACTAGATATATCGCGCGCCTGGGGGGCGCCGTCGGGGCGCGACGACCGCTCCTGCTCCGCCCCGCCTACCCCGCCCCGGCCCTGCTGGCCCGCTTCGCCGCCTGGACCGCCCGCTCCCGCGTGGCGCGCAGGTCGCGGCGGGCCTGCTTGCGGCGGGCGGCGGCGGCGTCGGCGCGCTTGGCCGCCTTGCGGGCCTTGCGGGTTGCCGCCCGGGCGTGCTCCCGGGCCTCGTCGACGCGGCGCTGGGCTTTCTTCAGCCGCTTGCGCGCCTTCTTGAGGTCGGCGCGGGAGTCCTTGACGCGCTTGGCTGCCTTGCGCGCCTTCTTCGCCGCGGCCTTCGCGTCGCGCGCGGCGTCGTGCTCGGCGTCGGCAGCCGCCTCGAGCCGGCGCATCGCCTTGCGGAAGCGCTTCTCGGCCTTGCGGGCCTTCTTCCCGCGCGGCGGCGCGGGCGTCGCCGGCGCCGTGGGGGCCGTGGCCGCCGCGCCCGCCGCCTCCGGCGGCTCGTCCGCGCCCGGCAGATCCACCGCCAGTTCGATCGGCCAGCCGCCCGATCCCTGCCGCGCCCGCTCGATTTCGTCGCGCATCGCGCCGTTCACGGTAGCCCACGGTGCCGACTGCACGTCATGGCTCGGTAAAGCGTGCGCCGGCCAGGGGGGCACGCCGATGCCGTGCCGCCGTTGCGCCCGACCACCCGGGTGCGCGAGGATCGCCCCATGACCTCCCCCGACTACATCGTCGTCGGCGCCGGATCCGCGGGCTGCGTCATCGCCGCCCGCCTGTCCGAGGATCCGTCCGTGCGCGTCACGCTCATCGAGGCCGGCGGCAAGGACCGCCACCCCAACATCAAGATCCCCGCCGCGTTCGCCAAGCAGTTCAAGACGAGCCTGGACTGGGACTTCGCCACCGAGCCCGAGCCGCACTGCGACGGCCGGTCCCTCTACGTCCCGCGCGGGAAGAGCCTGGGCGGGTCCAGTTCGATGAACGCGATGCTCTACGTCCGCGGCCGCCCGCTCGACTACGACCTGTGGGAGGCCGACGGCTGCCCGGGCTGGGGGTGGAACGACGTCAAGCCCTACTTCCTCAAGAGCGAGGACAACGTCCGCGGCGCCTCCGACGACCACGCCGTCGGGGGGCCCCTTCGTGTCGAGAACCCGCGCTCGCCGCGCAAGCTCACCGAGCGGATGCTCGAGGCCGTCGCCGCGGCGGGCATCCCGCGCATCGCCGACTACAACGGCCCCGAGCAGGACGGCGCCGCCTGGGCCCAGGTCACGCAGAAGGGCGGCCGGCGCTGGAGTGCCGCCGACGCGTTCCTGCGCCCGGCGCTCAAGCGCCCGAACCTCGAGGTCATCACCAACGCCCTGGTCACCGGGATCGACCTCGACGGCGGTCGCGCGGCCGCGGTGCGCTACCGCGACGCTGACGGCGCCGAGCATGCTCTCGCTCCCGCGCGCGAGATCGTGCTGAGCGCCGGCGCGATCGGCTCCCCGCAGATCCTGATGCTGTCGGGGATCGGGCCCGCCGGCCATCTCGGCGACGTGGGCGTCCCGGTCGTGCACGACCTCCCGGGCGTCGGCGGCAACCTCCAGGACCATCCGTACGTCGTGTGCGTGTGGTCGGTGCGGGTGCCGGAGAGCCTCTACGGCGCCGACAAGCCCAAGGGCGTCGCCGAGTGGGCGCTGCGCCGCACGGGCCCGCTGGCCTCGACGGTCGCCGAGGCGTTCGCATTCGTGCGGTCGCGGCCCGGGCTGCCGGCGGCGGACCTGCAGTTCCACCTCGCGCCCGCCTACTTCGTCGACAACGGCTTCGAGGAGCACGAGGGCCACGCGATCACCATGGGGCCGGTGCTCGTCTCGCCCAAGAGCCGCGGCGCCGTCCGGCTGCGTTCCGCCGACCCGGCGGCCAAGCCGCGGATCCTCACGAACTCGCTCGCCGAGCCCGAGGACGTCGCGGCGCTCGTCGCCGGGGTGAAGATGACCCGGGAGTTCGCCGGCGAGCCATCCCTGGCCACGGTCATCGACCGCGAGATCTATCCGGGCGCCGACGTGCGCGACGACGCCGACATCGAGGCCGACGCCCGCCGCCGGGTGGAGCTGCTCTATCACCCCGCCGGCACGTGCCGGATGGGGAGCGGGGAGGA
>CAZEKK010000179.1:0-5991 GCA_964512905.1 uncultured Solirubrobacteraceae bacterium | reverse complement strand
CACGCAGGCCTGATCCTGGTCTCCCCCAGCACGCCGCGCAGCAAGGCGGCCAACAGGCCTCTCGCCGACGCCATCGAACGACTCATCAGCAGCAACCCCGACGGGCTGACAGGAACCGAGCGCTGGATCTAATAGCGAGCGCCCCGACCGGAGCCGACCTCCAAGGAGGGCCGTGCGGGGCCGGGTCTCGAGCGTCCTCGTCTTCCGGACTGCGCCGACCGCCGGCGTGCGTCGCCTGGGTCCGCGATACTGCGTCGATGCGCCGATGGACCTTGGTAGCGGTCGCGCCGGCCCTCCTCGCCGCCGCCTGCGGCGGCAAGCCGGCGTCGGACGTTGGCCCGGCGGTGCGGGTCGACGCGGAGGCCGAGGCCGTGCTTGCGCCGCCAGCATCGCGGCCCACGCTCGTCGAGCCCGAGGCCGGCGCCCCCGCGTCCAGCAGCGGCGCTCGCTCTGGCGCCGCGGACCCTGCCGCATCCGCCGCCCCGCTCGACGGGCCATCCCCGTCGGGCGCCGACGGGCGGGTGTCGCCGGGCGCGCCGACCGATGCCGAGATCCGGGCGGAGCTGGCCGAGCTGCAGCGCGTGCAGGCCCGGATCGAACGGGCGCTGGCCGGACCGGCGGGCCCGATCGTCCTTGGCTCGGGCCGGATGATCTGGCCGGTGGCCGGTCCGGTCGTCTCGCCGTTCGGCCCCCGCTGGGGCCGGCTGCACGCGGGCATCGACATCGCGGTTCCCACCGGCCGCGGCATCCGCGCAGCCGACGCCGGCATCGTCGCCCTCGCCGGCTGGGTCGGCGGGTATGGCAACTACACCTGCATCCGCCACACGAACGAGCTTTCGACGTGCTACGCGCACCAGTCGCGGATGCTGGTGCAGCGGGGCGAGCAGGTCGGCCAAGGGCAGGTGATCGGCGCCGTCGGCTGCACCGGACGCTGCTACGGCCCGCACCTGCACTTCGAGGTCCGTCGCAACGGCCGCCCGTACGACCCGCTCGGCTTTCTCTAGCCGCCCGCAACGCACGAAGGGCCGCCCGGCATGGCGCCGGGCGGCCCTTCAGCGTTTCAGGTCAACGGACGGGGCGTCCTACAGGGTGCGACGACCGTCTGCGTCGCGCGAGGCGCGGCGCAGGCCGACGCCGAGGCCGACGAGCGCAACGCCCGCGACGCCGACGAACATGAGATCAAGGCCCGTGAACGGCAGTTCGCCGCTCGTGTCGCTGGACTGGTCGGTGGAGCTCAGCACATCGCCGCCGCCGCCGCCGTACGTATCGATCGAGGGATCCTGCGCCATCGCCGCAGCTGGCGCGAGGGCGAGGGTGAGGAGCAGCGTGAGAATCGCTGCGCGAACAGTGGTCTTCATCGTGAAGTCAGTCTCCTTGTGGTCCGTTGCCCGTGCCTTGCCTTCGGAGGGCTGGAAAGCACCAACGGATCTGTGGGATTCAGGGCCGCGCGGCTCCCGCGCCACGCACAATCACCGCCCTAGGTGTTCCCGTCGTCGCAAGTCTACCGCACCCGGTACCGAACATCTGTTGAGTTTGGATCAACGATCCCGAAAGTCAAGCGGTTGCGCAGACTACCCGCCGAAACCGGCATTCCTGCCGACTGCAAGGGGAATTGCGCCCCAGGACAGCGAGCTACGCCGCGCCTGCCTGCTCCAGCTTTCGCTCGAAACCGTCGAGGCTGTCGGAGCCGTCGATGCGCACGCGCTTGAGCCGGTAGGGCTCGTCCTTGCGGGCGAGGCCCGGATCGACGGTCGTCGCGGCGAGATAGCCGGCCTGCTCGACAAGCGCCTCGACGCGGGCATCGTACTTGCCGGCCGGGTAGCAGAAGAAGTTCACCGGCACCCCGAACCGGCGGCGGATTTCGGCGCGCGAGTCCGCCAGCTCCGCACGGGCCGTCTCTGCCGAGACCTTCGTCATGTCGACGTGGCTGACCGTGTGCGAGTTGATCTCCCAGCCCGCGCGCACCAAGCCACGGACCATCGCCGGAGTCAGACCGCCCTGCTCGGGCTGGCCCAGAACCTTGACCTCGAGGTTCACGACCCCGGGCCAGCGCAGCTGGCGCAGCACCGGCAGCGCCCGCTTGTAGACGCCCTGATAGCCGTCGTCGAAGCTCACGACGATCGGCTTGGGCGGCAGCGTGCCGCCCTCGTGCCAGGCGTCCCAGACCTGCTGCTGGGTCACTGCGGTGTAGCCAAGGCGCTTGAGCCGCTCCATCTGGGCGGCGAAGTCGTCGCCGGCGACGTACAGGTCCGGGTAGGGCGCGCCCGCCGGCGGGCGGTTGATGACGTGGTACATGAGGATCGGCACGGCGGCGTTCGGCGCCGGGCGAGCGCCGGGCACCTCGCTCGTGTTCGGCGCGGACGCTGCGGACCGGTCGGTGCCGGCCGCGCTGGCGCCGTCCCGGGCGGGAGCCGAGGCGGTCGAGGGCTCGCTGGTGCCGCCGAACGCCGATACCGCCACCACCACGGCGATGGCCACCACGACGACCGCGATCACGCCCGCCGCCACGCCACGGCGCCGCCGGGCGGCGGCGTGGCGCGCCGCCTCCCGCCGGGTCCGGAGTTGCGACGGGTCGTAGGCCATCAGGATGCGTCGAGGGCAGCGTTCACCAGCGCGTCCGCCCGGGCGTTCTGGGCGCGCGGCACCGATCGGACGCACCAGCGGTCGAACTCGGACAGCGCCGCCAGCGCCTGCGCGTGGAGCGGCTTCATGTCTGCATGCTTCACCTTGTAGGCGCCCAGCACCTGCCTGGCCACGAGTTCGGAGTCGTTGACCACCTCGACCTCGCTGGCGCCGAGCGCGCGCGCCCGGGACAGGCCGAGCAGGAGGCCGCGGTACTCGGCGACGTTGTTCGTCGCCACGCCGATTCGCTCGGATGCCTCGTCAAGCACCTCGCCGTCCGGGGTCGACACCACCGCGCCGGCGGCAGCCGGACCCGGATTGCCCCGGGCGCCGCCATCCACGTGAACCACCAGCTTCACGCCGGCTCGGTGGCGAGCACGAGGTCGCCGGTCTCGTGCAGCGCAGCGTTTGGCTCGCGGTCCTGGGGCTCGAGCTCGGCCAGCTCGTAGCCCTGGCCGGCCGGACGCACCGGCGCGTCCGCCTCGCCGAGGTCCACCTCGTAGCGGTACCAGCACAGCTCCCACGCCACGACGATCGAGACGATGCTCGGCTGGGCCACGAGCGCCCGGACCGACACCCACGGCGCCCCGAGCGAACGAGCGACGCCGGCGATCGTCCGGGTGTGCTCGCTGGCGTTGAACTGCGCGAGCGCCTGCGCGGCCTTGAGCTCGCCGCTCGTCGGCACCGCGTGGACGTGCCGCGGCTCGTCAGGGAGCATCGGCGGGGCGTCCTCGAGCTCCCCGAGCTGGCTGTCGGTCACGACGGGGTCGACGTCGGGTTGCACCCCGACCCGCTGGCGGCGCGAGCGCCAGCGCTCCCGCAGCGGCCGGCGGTCGCGGCCGCGGGCGCCCGGGCCGAACGTGTCGATCTGGGCGCTCTCGCGAATCCACCCCTGGTTCAGGGCCCGGTTCGTGCACAGCTCGCACACGTGGCGGCGCTCGCCGCCGGCGAGGAAGACCTCGGCCTCCTCGCCGCGCAGGAGCGTGCGCCCGCACACCGCGCAGGCGATGATCTCGTGGTCTGGGGTGATGCGCCGGGCAGCCATGGCGGCCCGTGAGCGTAGCAACGCGGCGCCGACCCCTACGCGGCCTCGGCTCCCTCGCGCGCCGCGGCGATCACCCGGTCGGCGAGGTGCGCGGGAACCTCCTCGTAGCGCTCGAACTCCATCGTGTACTCCCCCTGGCCGGCCGTGATCGACCGCAGATCCGGGGCGTAGGTGAGCATCTCGGCCATCGGCACCTCGGCCTTGACCTCGGTCATCGCGCCCACCGGCTCCATGCCGAGCGGCCGCCCGCGGCGGCTGTTGAGGTCGCCGATGACGTCCCCGACCGCCGACTCGGGCACCGACAGGGTCACGAGCATGATCGGCTCCAGCAGGATGGGCGAGGCCTGCTCGAGGGCGGCCTTCAGCGCCAGCGAACCCGCCGTCTTGAAGGCCATCTCGGACGAGTCGACCGTGTGGTACTGCCCGTCCACCAGGCGAACCCGGACGCCCTTGACCGGATAGCCGGCGACCGTGCCCCGCTGCATCGCCTCGGCGACGCCCTTCTCGACCGCGGGAATGAAGCTGTTCGGGATCGCGCCGCCCTTGATCTGGTTGACGAACTCGAAGTCGCCGTCCTCGAACGGCTCGATCTCGATCCGGCAGTCGCCGAACTGGCCGCGGCCCCCGGACTGCTTCTTGTGGCGGCCGTGGCCCTTGGACGCCGCGCGGATCGTCTCCTGGTAGGGGACGCGCGGGGGCTTGAGCACGACGTCGGCGCCGAACCGGTCGTGCAGGCGGGCGACGACGACCTCGACGTGGACTTGCGACAGCCCCGCCACGATCTGCTCGCCGGTCTGAGGGTCGCGGTGCAGGTCGATGGTCGGATCCTCTTCCTGCAGGCGCCGCAGCGCCGTGAAGACCTTGTCCTCCTCCCCCTTGGTCTTCGGCTCGATCGCGAAGGCCATGACCGGCGCCGGCAGCGGGACTGCCGGCATGGCGATCGGCTGGTCGCGGGCGGCAAGCCAGTCCCCCGCGCGGGTCTCCTTGAGCTTGGCGACCGCGCCGATGTCGCCGGGGCCGAACGCCTGGACATGCGTGGTGTCCTTGCCCGCGAAGGTCAGCAGCTGGCCGATGCGTTCCTTGGCGTGGGCGCGGGTATTCAGGAGCTGGGTCTCCGGTGAGACCGTGCCCTGGTAGACACGGAACAGGTTGATGCGGCCCGCGAACGGGTCGGCGCGGGTCTTGAAGACGTAGGCGTAGGCCTCGCGCTCGGGCTGGGCCTCGAGCGAGATCTCGCCGAGTTCGAGCGCGCCGTGCTTGACCGGCGACGGCAGGTCCTCGACGATCGCGTCCAGCAGACGGTTCGTGCCGAGGTTGCGGGTGGCAGCGCCGCAGACGACGGGGAAGATCCCGCCGTGGTTCGTGCCCTCCTTGAGGGTGTCGACGATCTCCTGGTGGGAGATCTCCTCGCCCTCGAGATAGCGCTCCATGAGCGCGTCGGAGTTCTCGGCCACCTCGTCCATGAGCTTCTCGCGGTACTCCTCGGCCAGCGCCACGAGGTCGTCGGGGATCGGGATCTCCGAGCAGTTGCCTCGCGCGGCGCCCTCGTAGCGGTAGGCCTTCATGTCGATGAGGTCGACGATGCCCTCGAGGTCGTGCTCGGCTCCGATCGGAATCTCGGTGGCGACGACGTGGTTGCCGAACGCGGCTTTCAGCGCTTCGAGGGTGCGGAAGAAGTCGGCCCGTTCGCGGTCGAGCATGTTCACGAAGACCATCCGCGCGAGGTCGAGTTCGGCGGCGCGCTGCCACAGCCGCGACGTGGAGACCTCGACGCCGGTCACGCCGTTGACGACGAACACCGCGGACTCGCAGACCCGCAGCGCGCCGAGCGCGTCGGCCACGAAGCTCGGCTCGCCGGGCGTGTCGAGGAGGTTGATCTTGCGGTCGTCCCACGCGAAGGAGGAGAGCGCCATCGAGATGGACATCTGGCGCGACTGCTCGTCCGGGTCGGTGTCGGAGGCCGTGGTGTGCTCGGAGACCGAGCCGAGCCGGTTCACGGCCCCGGCCTCGAACAAGAGCGCCTCGTTCAGCGACGTCTTGCCGCTGCCGCGATGGCCGACGAGCGCCACATTGCGAATCCTGTCGGGGGGCGTGGGCATGCCGCGTGGTCTCCTCTCCTCGGGGGAGCGCCGACCTTATCGTCCCGGCCGCCGCCGCGGCGGCCGGGAGGCGCAGCCGCGTGGAACCCGTCTACTCGGTCTCGAGATCCTCGGGCGCCATCCGCGAGCGCAGGCGCAGCACGGCCTTGGTGTGCAGCTGGGAGACCCGCGACTCGGTGACGCCGAGGACCTCGCCGATCTCGCGCAGCGTCAGGTTCTCGTAGT
>CAZEKK010000178.1:0-5998 GCA_964512905.1 uncultured Solirubrobacteraceae bacterium | reverse complement strand
CCCGGCAGCGGGCCGCCCGCCGGCGGCTCGTCGTCGCCCGGGGGCGGGGGCGGCAGCGGGCGCAGCGGGCGCAGGCCGATCGCGAAGCCGGCGATCCCCATCAGCCCGAGGACGAGCGGCCAGCCGACCAGCGACGCCTCGCCGGGCGGCGCCGGCCCGGCGACGACGACGAATGCCAGCAGCACGACGGCGCCGAGGTACGCCGGCCCGCGCTCGTCGTCGGCGCCCGCGTAGGCGACCAGGCCGAAGCCGACGAGCAGGATCACGAGCTCCCAGCCCCATGCGGCGCCCGACGGTGCAAAGTCGAAGACGAGGAGCACGGGCGCAGCCTCCCCGAAGACGACGTCGCCGACGATTCCCAGCAGGCTCGCCGCAATCCCCGCCGCCGCCAGCCCCGCTGCGCTCACGAGCTGCACCGCGTGGCGGCGACGACGGTCCCGCAGCGCCATCACGCCGATGCCATACGCCGCGATCAGGATCAGGAGCGTCCAGCGGAAGGGCCCAGCGGTCAGCGGATCGAACGCCCACCGGACGAACGCGAGCGCCGCGACGCCGGCGGCCAGCGCCGCGATCAGCGTCGCCGCCGACGAGTTGCGGCGTGTGGCCGGCACGAGCGCCGCCGCGGCGAGGAGCGCCTCGGTCCACACCAGGGTGCTGGCGGAGAGCGTGGCGTCGGCGCCGAGCACCGCGGCCAGCCGCAGCAGGGCGGCCTGGATCAGCGCAAGCCCGGACACGAAGAGCACCGTCTGGTACGCGCGCGGTCCAGGTCCCTCCATCGGCGCCAGCAGCGACATCGCGGCGACGAACGCGGCCGCGATGCCCACGACCGCCAGCCGGACGGGGTCGGTCCACTGCTCCGCGAAGCGCACGTCGACCAGCAGGATGGCCAGCGTGATCGGCACCGCCCCGGCCGCGACGATGTCGCCGCGGTGCGGATGGGGGCGCAGAACCTCGAGCGGGCCCCTCACGGCGCGGCCCCGGCCTCGGCGGCGATGCCGGCGGCCAGGCGAATGCACGCCTCCACCGACGACCAATCGACCCGGTCGGGCGTGTCGGTCATCAGGTGGTGGTTCGGGAGGTAGCCGTCGCCGAGCGCGAGGATCGACAGCGCCGGGAGCCCGGCGTGACGGGCGAGCACCGGATCGGTCCACGTCCCCAGCCTCCACCGCTCCGGGGCGGGCACGCCGGCCCGGGCGGCACCGCGGTCCGCGAGCGCAAGATCTTCGTCGCGGTAGCGCTGGGCGAGCAGCGTGGACTCGGCGGTGAGCACCGCCGGGCGCCCGCCGCCGAGCGTGTCGAGGCCCACGACGAGCGTGGCCGCCGGATCGAGCGCCGCCCCCTCCGCGGCCATCCAGGCCGCCATGCCGCCCATGCCCGACTCCTCGCATCCGGGCGAGAGGACCACGATCTCCACGCCGTCCAGCGGCGCGGCGACGGCCTGGCGCGCCAGCTCGATCACCGCCGCGACGCCGGTGGCGTTGTCGCTGGCGCCCGGGACGACCGGGCTGCGGACGATGTCGAGGTATGCGGCGATCGCCAGGCCGAGGATCGCGGCGGCCGCACCGCGCACGGCCCGCCCCGGTCGGCCCGGCAGGATCGCGCCCGCCCCGGCGAGGGCCAGCCCGGCGCCGAACGGGGCCATCGCGGGGTCGATTGCGCGGCGGCGCAGCTGCCGGGCCGCCGCGGCCTGCTTGATCCGCGGATGCCAGGCCAGCCCGGTCTGGGCGGCGTCGTGGTGGGCGACGAGCACGACCGTCGCGCGCCGCTGGCCGCGCGCGGGAACCCGAGCCACCACGTTCGCCCCCTCGCCGGCGGGCAGGAGGCGGCGCACCCACTGGCACCGCCCGCTCGCCTCGAGCTCCAGCGAGACGAGGGTGCCGGCGGCGAGCGCCGCCCCCCGCCACCCGCCCAGGCGGGCCGCCGCCAGCCCGGCGGCGGCGTGGGCCACGTGCGCCCACACGTAGGTGCCCTGGTAGGGGAACGGCTCGACGCGGACGTCCGCTGCCCCCACGGCCCGCAGCCGGTCGGCCACCCACGCGGCCGACGCCCGCTCGCCCGCCGCTGCCGAGGCGCGGTTCATCGCCGCCAGCGCCTCGACGTCGCCGCGCACCGCGGCCAGGTCCACCGCGGGAACCGTCACGCGACCGGGCTCCGGCTCACGCCCCGCGCGCCCAGTCGACCGGCCCCGCCGTGAGCACGTGGCTGCCGAGCGGCCGCCCGAGCGTGGCCTGGGCGTCGCGCGCCACCTCGATCAGCAGCGGGAGCGACACGCCCGTCTCGATGCCCATCTCCTCGAGCATCGAGACGAGATCCTCGGTGGCGATGTTCCCCGTCGCGCCCGCCGGCACCGGGCACCCGCCCAGCTCGCCGAAGCTCGACTCGAACGACGCGACGCCGGCGCGCAGCGCGGCCACGACGTTCGCCAGGCCCTGGCCGCGCGTGTTGTGGAAGTGCGCGGTCAGCTCGACGCCACGCAGCGCTTCGCGCGCGTGCGTGAAGAAGCCCTCGACCTGGACCGGGTTCGCCATCCCGGTCGTGTCGCCGAACCCGACCTCCGAGGCGCCGGCCGCCGCCAGCGCCGCCGCGATCTCGAGCACCCGGGCGGGCGGGACCTCGCCCTCGTAGGGGCAGCCGAACGACGTCGAGATCACCCCTTCGCACCGCAGGCCCTCGGCCCGCGCCCGGTCGATGACCCGCTCGACGCCCGCCAGCGACTCGGCGATCGAGCGGTTGACGTTGCGCCGGTTGTGCGTCTCGGAGGCCGACAGGAAGACGTTGACCTCGTGGAAGCGGTCGCGAAGCTCCAGCGCCCGCTCCAGCCCGCGCTCGTTCGGGATCAGGACGCTGACCGACACCTCCGGCGGCAGGACGGCGCGCCGGAGCACCTCCGCGCCGTCGGCCAGCTGCGGGATGACGTCCGGGCGCACGAAGCTCGTGACCTCCAGGCGGCGCAGCCCGGTGCGGCCGAGCGCCTCGACCAGGGCCACCTTGACGTCGGTCGGGATGATCTCCGGCTCGTTCTGGAACCCGTCGCGCGGGCCCACCTCGCGGATGGCGACGGTCGCGGGAAGCGCCTCCATGGGGGCAGATGCTAGTTGCGCGGCCTGGCGGGAGCCGGCCCGCCGTCCGGGCGGCCCCACCCATAGGATGCGCGCCCATGAGCGACTTCGAACTGGCGCACGCCTACGAGACCGTCAACCTCCACCGCCGGGACGGGGCCGCCATCATCGAGCTCAACCGGCCCGAGCGCCTCAACGCATGGAACAAGCAGTTCGGCATCGACCTGCTCGCCGCCGTCGAGTCCGTCGCCGCCGACGACGCCGTGCGCGCGGTCGGCATCCGCGGCGCCGGCCGCGGCTTCTCCTCCGGCGCCGACCTCAACTCGATGGGCGACGGCTCCGACCACGACGTGACGCCCGAAGGACGCCCGGACGTCTACAAGGTCCTGACCGAGCGCTACCACCCGATCATCACGGGCATCCGGCGCATGCCGAAGCCGGTCGTGGCGATCGTGAGCGGCCCCGCAGTCGGGATCGGCTGCTCCCTGGCCCTGGCCTGCGACCTCGTGGTGGCCGGCGAGTCGGCGTACTTCCTGCTGGCCTTCGTGAACATCGGCCTCGTGCCCGACGGCGGCTCGTCGGTGTTCGTCCCAACCCGCATCGGGTTCGCCCGGGCGCTGGAGATGGCGATGCTCGGCGAGCGGATCGCCGCACCGCAGGCGCTGGAGTGGGGCCTGGCCAACCGGGTGCATCCCGACGCCGATCTCGCCGACGAGGCCGCCGCCCTGCTCGACCGTCTGGCGGCCGGGCCGACGCGGTCCTACGCCGGCACGAAGCGCCTGCTGAACACCTGGCTCTTCGATCGGATGGACGCCCAGCTCGAGCTGGAGGCGACGCTCCAGCAGGAGATGGCCGGGTCCGACGACTTCGTCGAGGGGGCGCTCGCATTCGTCCAAAAGCGGACGGCCGCGTTCCGGGGGCGGTAGGCCGGTGACCGACGCCGATTCGCGACCGCGCGCCAGGTCGAACCCCCGCCGGGCGGCGCGAGGGATAGAATCGCGGCCGCCCGTGGCCCCGTCCCGATCCAAGCTCGCTCGCTGGCGCCTGCTCGGCGCGCTCGTCGCAGCCGTCGCCGGCCTGCTGATCCTCGCCGGCCCCGCCGCCGCCGGGGTCCTGACGCCCGAGTCGGGCGGTTCGCCGAACGCCGACGAGATCCACAGCCTTTACACGATCGTCCTGATCATCGCGATCATCGTGTTCGTCGGCGTGGAGGGAACGCTCCTCTACACGGTCGTCCGCTTCCACCGCAAGCGCAACGCGGTCCCGGCCCAGATCCGCGGCAACACCCGCCTGGAGATCGGCTGGACGGCGGGCGCGGCGGCGATCATCGCCTTCCTGATCGTCGTCTCCTTCGTGAAGCTCGACGCGATCAAGGACCCATCGCGCAGCGGGCCGGACGGGCTGCGCGCGTCCAGCGGCACGCTGTACGCGGTGGTCAACCAGCCGCCGCCGCCGGGCGGACGGGCCCTGCGGATCGCGGTGAACGGGCAGCAGTACCTGTGGCGCTACACCTACCCGAACCGAGTCTTCAGCTACGACGAGATGGTCGTGCCGATCAACACGACCGTCGTGCTCAAGGTTCGTTCGCAGGACGTCGTGCACTCGTGGTGGATCCCGAAGCTCGGCGGGAAGGTCGACGCCGTGCCCGGCTACACGAACGAGACCTGGTTCAAGATCCCCAAGGCCGGCGTCTACGAGGGCCAATGCGCCGAGCTGTGCGGGCGGGGGCACGCCAACATGCTGGCCCGCGTCCGCGCCGTGCCGGTGCCCCAGTACCGAGCCTGGCTGGTGCGCCAGGGCCGTGACATCCAAGCCGAGCGGGACTTCGCGGCGCGCGAGCGCGCCCGCCTGTCGCCCAGCAAGTAGAGGATCTCGAGCGAATGCCCCCGACCACCGAAGCGCAGGCCCCGCCAATCGCCCGCCCCGCCGGGGTCCCGCGGCCCGAGATCACGGTTCACGCGGCGCAGCCCGAGCGCCGGGGCTTCACGTCGTGGCTCACCACGACCGACCACAAGAAGATCGGGATCATGTACATCGCCTTCGCGATGGTGTTCTTCCTGGTCGGCGGCGTCGAGGCGCTGCTGATGCGCCTCCAGCTCGGGGTGCCGGAGAACTCGTTCCTCGACCCGCAGACGTACAACGGCCTGCTGACGATGCACGGGACGACGATGGTGTTCCTGTTCGTCATGCCGATGACCGCGGGGTTCGCGAACTACTTCGTGCCGCTGATGATCGGCGCGCGCGACATGGCCTTCCCGCGGCTGAACGCACTCTCGTTCTGGCTGCTGTGCATGGGCGCGATCGTCTTCTACGCCTCGCTCTTCTTCAATCCGCCGGAGGCCGGCTGGACCTCCTACGCCCCGCTGTCCGACCTCGCCTACTCGCCGAACGGCGGCATCGACGCGTGGATCTTCCTGATCCACCTGACCGGCGTCGCCTCCCTGCTCGGGGCGGTGAACTTCTGCGCCACGATCACGAACATGCGCGCGCCCGGGATGGGCTGGGCCAGGCTGCCGCTGTTCTGCTGGACGATCCTCGTGATGGCGATCCTCCTGATCCTGGCCCTGCCGACGGTCGCCGCGGCCGTGACGATGCTGCTGACCGACCGGCACTTCGGGACGAACTTCTACGACGCCAGCGAGGGCGGCTCGCCGCTGCTGTGGCAGCACCTCTTCTGGTTCTTCGGCCACCCCGAGGTCTACATCATGGTGCTGCCGGTGTTCGGGATCGTCTCCGAGGTCCTGCCGGTCTTCGCCCGCAAGCCGATCTTCGGGTACAAGGCGATCGCCGCGTCGACCGTGACGATCGCCTTCCTCGGGATGCTCGTGTGGGCCCACCACATGTTCACCACCCCGACCGCGACGGTCGTGCTGGCCTTGTTCATGCTCGGATCGATGCTGATCGCGATCCCCACCGGCGTGAAGGTCTTCAACTGGATC
>CAZEKK010000177.1:4272-6001 GCA_964512905.1 uncultured Solirubrobacteraceae bacterium | reverse complement strand
TCCCCGCTGCTCGACGGCTTCGCGCTGCCGCTCGGCCCGCTGCTCGCCAGCTGAGCGGCTCGCCTCGGTGCAGAGCGCCTTGAGTTGCTTCCTCCTCGGCTCGCCGTCCGCGAGGAGTCGCTCGGTCATGCGCACCGCCCCGAGTGGCCGTCCGCAGGTTCTGCGCGTTCGATGGCGTCCGGCCCTTCCGCCGCATTGCCGGCGGAAGGGCCGCTGCCGCCTCAGCGCCTCAGCCGGAATCCGAACGAGCCGCTCTGGCCGTGGCCATCCGCGGCGACCGCGCTCCAGCGGGCGACGTACCGGCCGGCGCCGAGCCCCGAGGCCAGGCTGGTGCGCAGCCGCCTCACGTTGCGCGGATCTCGCCCGCCCTTCCCGATCGACACCTTGCGACCGGAGGCCGTGTACACCTTGAGCGTGCCGCGGCGCAGCGTGCCGCCGAAGGTGACGGTCACCGATCGCAGCGAGGTCTTCGCCGAGCCGCCGTTCGCCGGCCTGGTCGAGGTGACCTCGGTGTGGGCCACCGCCGGGACCGGGGTGGCCGCGAGGGCGACGACGGCGGCGAGGCCGGCGACGCGTGGAATGCTGCATTTCATCGAATGACTCCTGTGTTGGACGTGGACCGCTCGGCGCGGTTGCCGGACGGGATGTAGACGGCCTGGTAGCGGCCGCGAGGCGGGTTCCGGAGCCGGAAACTGAACGTCGATCCGCTGACGGCGCGGGTCGTCAGCGGCGCGGCTGACGAAGCGGGAAGCCACAGCACGCGGCCGGGCAGCGCCGGGCGCACCCGGCCCGTGACCAGCGCGATGCCGTACCGCAGACGCCGCACCGTTATGCGGACCATGGAGCGCGCGATCACGCGAACCTCCTGGGACCGGATGCCGCCGGCGGCGGCCCGCAGGCGGGTTGTCTCACGGACGGGGATGCGCACGCGGAATGTGCCGTCAGCCCCGGTTGTGACCCGCGATGTGGCCGTCGCCCGCGCCCGCCGGGTGACGACGACGGCGACGCCCGCCCGGGCCGGGAGCACCCGCCCCGTGATGGCCACCGCGCCCCCGCCGAGAACCGTTGAAGGAGCTCGAAGCTGCACGGACGTCGTCGTGGTGCCGACTGTCCCGGGCCCGCCGGGCGCTCCGGGTCCGCCGGGCGCTTCGGGTCCGCCGGGCGCTCCGGGCCCGCCAGGCGCTCCGGGCCCGCCGGGCCCGCCGGGCGCTCCGGGTCCGCCGGGTGCGCACGAGCCCACGACGTAGTCCGCGCCGCGAGCGGAGTCGCCCGGCAGCACGCCACCGGGAGCGTGGTCGACCCAGTCCGGGATGCCGCCCGAGATGCCGTCGTAGGTGAGGACGAACGGGTCGGCCAGCAACGCGCCGGCGCTGGCGCCCAGGGCCGGGGGCACGTCAATGGTCGCGGTGCCGGCGGCGGCCGCGTAGGCGACCTCGCCGGTCGTGGGCCCCGCGGAAACGAAGCCGCCGCCCGGCGTGTACGTGCCGTAGTCGTACGTCACGGGCCCGGACGGCGGCGCGGTGGCGCGCGCGAAGCGCGTCTGCCCGCCCGCCGTGAACAGAATCGCGAACCCCGACCCGTTGATGTCCGCGTCGTCGTGCTCGGGGACCCAGCCGCCCGCCTGGACCTTGATGACCGCCTGCAAGCTGCCGGATGCCTCCGAGAACCAGGCTGCGATGACGTCGGTGGACGGGTGGTGCCCGTCGCCGCTGGCATCGCTGATCTGCGG
>CAZEKK010000177.1:0-4172 GCA_964512905.1 uncultured Solirubrobacteraceae bacterium | reverse complement strand
GTTCGAGCGCGCATGCGCCCTCCTTCACGGTCGCTGGACGGGATCGGCGTGCGCCGGCCCGGAGCCGGGCTAGGCGCTGCAGCCGGCGGTTCGGGCCAGCCCGGCGGCCGGAGGCGGCCGCATGGCCAGCGCGAAGGCGATCAGCCAGCCCGCGAGCCGTCGAATCGGCCGGCCCGCCGTGTCGGCGAAGGCGGCGGGGGCCCGGCGCGGCTTGTCGTTGAGCCAGCGCCGGCAGCGCTCGATCGCCGCCTCACCGGGGAAGATGCCGCGAACGAGAAGCAGCGCCAGGATCAGGGCTGGTGCGGCAGCGAGCGCAGCCATCGGGGCCACGGCAGCGCCAGCCACGGCCACCGCGAGAACCGCCGCGTAGAGCGCACGCCGATTGGCGTCTGCATCGCATCCCCGCATTACCGCCACCCTAGCCGAAGCGTCGCCGAAGCGCGCAACGTGCCGCGTGCACGCGCGGTGGCCCCGACGCGAGCGGCGGGAATCAGCGGATGCGGACATCGATCTGCTTCTCGTAGGCGTCGAACTCGCTCACGCGGGCGCCGACGGTGAGGCGCCACCTGCCGGCAGGCGCGAGGACCGCGCCGCGCGCGATGTAGTGGCCCGGGCCCGCCCGCCGGGTGCGGAGGCGCAACGGCCCGATCTGCCTGGCTGGGAGGCTCGCCGCCAGCCGCAGCTCCCGCGTCCCGGTGAAGGGGACCCCGTCGGCCGCTCGCAGCAGATACAGGTGCACGGTGTTCGCCCCGGCGGTCGCGGGCTCGACCGTCAGCTGGAGCTCGAGCGGCCCGAGCCGCTTCGTGGCCGACGCCGGGCCGCCGGAGGCCTGCCCCGGCGGTGGGTAGGACACCAGCGCCGCTGTCACGGCGAGCGCCGCAGCGAACAGTCCCAGCTCCGCGATGGTGAGCCTCCGCAGGAGCCGGCCGGCGGCCCGCGGGGGCGCTGCGCTGCGCACGAGCCGGTCGAGCTGCGGCATGACCCGGCGGCGCTGGGCCGCCCCCAGGGCGATGAGCACGCACAGCAGGACGGCTTTCGCGAGCACAGCCCGGCCGAAGGCAGCGTCGGCGAGGTCCGACACGGAGGTCAAGTGGGCCACGGCTTGCGCGATCCCGGTGGCGAGCAGCGCGGCGACGGCGCCGAGCGCGAGCGGCGACACCCGCGCGAGGTTCGCGGCGAGCAGCCTGGTGCGGTCGGCGGGCTCCAGCCGGCGGGTGGCCGCGGGCACGGCGAGGACGAGCATGGCGAGGCATCCGACCCAGGCACTCATCGCAGCGACGTGGACTGCGCCGGCGAGGACGAGCAGCGGCGAGGTCGCTCCGGCATGCCCGCCCAGCGCCGGACTCACGACCAGCGCACTGCCAAGGAGCAGGGCGAGCGCTGCACCGGCCCTCGCGCCGGTGCCCGCCGCGGGCAGTCCGGCGGCGCCGAGGGCGGCCGGCCGCAGGGCGGGGAGGCGGCCGCGTGCTGCCGCGACGGCCAGCAGCGCGCCCAACGCGATCCAGACCAGCAGCCGCAGCCCCCATACCGCCCCGGTGCGCGTATCGAGGACTTCGCGCACGGTCGCCGCGTCGAGCGCGCTCCACAGCGAGGTGCCGCCGGCGATCGCGGCCTGGAATGCCAGCCCGAGCGCGTCGGCGATCGCGCCGGCGGCGATGGCGAGGGCGAGGACGAACGTGGCCCGACGGGCGAATGCGCGCCTGGCGGCGGGCCAGCGCCCGCCGGATCCGGCGACGACTCCGAGTCCGGGGAGCCAGACGGCGATCAGGAACAGCGCCCCGCCGACGGTGACGGCGATCGCGGCGTACTCGATGGCACGGACGACGCCGAATGCGGTCGTCGTGACCGGCCCGGCGCCTCCGGGGCGGACCAGGTCGGCGACGCTGCGCGCAGGAGCGCCCGCGCTGGTTCCGATCGAGAACTGGAAGCCGCCGGCCACGGGATGCCCGTCGGCCGAAACGAGGCGAAACGTGGCGGTGTAGGCGCCGTCGGGTGCCGACGCGCGCAGGCGCGTGCCGATGCTCCGGTCGCTTCCGCCCGGACGCAGAAGCTCGCCGTCGTCCTGGCGCCGGCCGGCGGCGTCGAAGACCCGAACCGCGCCGAAGCTCGCCTCGACCGGCTCGTTGAACGTGAACGAGATCTGGGCTGGCGCGCGCTCCACGACCGCCCCGCGGGCCGGGCTCGTGGCGATGAGCTGCGCATGCGCGTGCACCGCGGCCGGCGCCGCCAGAGCGGCCGCGAGCGCGACCACGCCGACGAAGGCCCGCATCTCACCAAGCCTCGGTCGGATCGCCATGCCTCGGCTGGCGGCGCCGGTGGCGCCGGCGGCGCAGCACAGCAGCGGTCGCAGCCAGCACGGCCGCCGCGAGCACGATCAGGGCCCAGGCCGGCGGGCCGCCGCCGGGAAGCGGGCGCCAGCTCAGCGTCCCAGAGATCCTTCCCGGCCTGCCGTCGACGGTGACGGGCACGGTCCAGTCGAAGACCTTGGTCGCGACATCCGGATCGCGGACGCTCGGCGGCCGGCCGCCGCCCATCCAGTGGATGCGGTGGTCGTGCCACTCGTACCGCGCCGATCGGTTCACGGTCGACCACCGCGGCGCCGCCCTCGCGTTGGCCGTCGCGGGCACGGGGGCGGTTCCGTAGCGGTCGTCGTTCAGGTATGCGGCCGGTGACCGCTGGTTCACCTGCACCGTCCCGTCGGGCAAGACGCGCACATAGGGCTCACCGTCGTAGCCGCGGATGATCACGGTCCGCCCGCTGCGGTTGACGAGCGCAAGGCGGTCGTCGGAGTTTAGGACGGTCACGGTCAGGCCCGCAATCGCAGGCGTGACTGCGCGCACCGCAGACAGGTAGTTCGGGTTGCCCTGGTGGGCCGCCGCGGCCGGCGCGAGCACCCCGGCCGTGACGGCGGCTGCGGCAGCGGCGGCGAGCGTGGCGCGCCAGGGGGTCACGATCGGCTCCGCCTGAGCGCGACGGCGGCCGCGGCCAGTCCGCCGGCCCCCAGGGCCAGCGCAATCCACGCGACCACGGCCGTCCCGTCCGAGTCGCCGGACGTGCTGGTCGCGGCGGGCGGGACGGGAGAGTTCGCCGCCGATCCCTCGCCGCCGGCGTTCTCCCGGGCAGCGTCTGATCGGATGACGGTCAGGGCGGCCGGCTCCTCGGAGCCCGGCGGACCGATCCACCGCACGACCGTGCCGTCGGCGTAGCGCTGAAGCGCCTTCCACGTCACGCGCCCCGGTCGATCGGGCGTCCCGGCGAGGAAGCTGAAGCGGACGAAGCCCTCCGGCGGAAGCCGGCCTCGCCAGGTGACGGTGTCGACCGACTGGTCTGGGGCTCGGGCCACCGTTCGTGTCCACCCGGGTGTTGCCTCGAACCCGAACGGGATCACGCCGGCCGGCATCTTCAAGGTGACGGTCGTGGTCACAGCGTCCTTCTCGTTGGGCACCAGGACGGTGAACAGGACTGGATCGGCGGGTGCGGCGACGGCAGGACGGACCTGCACATGGGCAGCGGCAGGCCCGGCTGCCCCCAGGCTGACGGCGATGGCCGCCAAGGCGGCGCCGCAAGGTGGCCGGGTCAAGCTGCGTGGCGATGACATGGTGGTCGCGGTCCTTTCGATCGTTGAGGTCCGCACGGGCGCGCGGACGCAGGCGCGCCGGCGGAGATCCGCCGAGTTGGCGCCGCTGCACGGGGCGCCCCGGGCCTCGAGTGCCCTCGTCAGGCCAGCGCAGGCGGAGGGCGGGTGGCCCATCCGCAGGCGATCGGGCGCCCGCCCGGCACCCCCGACCGCGACGCTCGCCGGAGCTGGCCCACCGAGCGGGCTCCGCGGGAGGCGGGACGGGCGCACTCCAGGTGCGCGGCCAGGCGGCGCTCGCCGGGGAAGCCACCGGCGAGCGGAATCGCGAGCAGGATCAGCGGCGACAGCTGGAGGACGCCCGGATCGTGCGCCAGCCCGGCGACCGTGAGCAGCAGTGCGGCGAACGCAGCGGCGCACCCGAGCGCGATGATCAGCTGGCGGCGACGCACCGACGTGATGGTACCGGCGCCGCCCGCCCCGGCTGCCACCCCGCGCATCGCCGCGGCCTGCCGTCGCGACGGCAGGCAGCGGGGCGACCGCGCCGGGTACCCTGGCGCCCATGATCCTCGAGCGCTCGATGAACGACCAGTTCCTC
>CAZEKK010000176.1:0-6065 GCA_964512905.1 uncultured Solirubrobacteraceae bacterium | reverse complement strand
CGCACGATCTGCACGACCTTCTCGTGCACGCGCCAGCCCGCCGGGAGCCACGACCACAGCCCCGCGCCGACCTGCCGGATCAGGCCGGCGCGCACCATCAGCTTGTGCGAGATCGCGTCGGCGTCGCCGGGCGCCTCGCGCTCGGTCGGCAGGAAGTACTCGGAGAGGCGGGCCACGGGCCGCGAACCGTACCGCGATGCCGCCCCGCCCACGTTTGCGGCCCAGGTGCGTGTGATACACACGGAGCGCAGCACCGGATCCCCAGCGACACGATCTCAAGCCACGAGAGGAGAGGCCCCATGGCCTTCGAGGTTCCCCCGCTTCCCTACGCGTACGACGCGCTCGAGCCGCACATCGACGAGCAGACGATGCGCATCCACCACGACAAGCACCACCAGGCCTACGTGGACAAGGTCAACGCCGCCCTGGAGGGCACCGCGCACGCCGACGCCGCGATCGAGGACATCCTGCGCAACCTCGACGCGATTCCGGAGGACAAGCGCACGGCCGTCCGCAACAACGGAGGCGGCCACTACAACCACACGCTCTTCTGGGAGTCGATGGGTCCGGACGGCGGCGGCGCCCCGGACGGGGCGCTTGGCGCCGCGATCGACGCGGCCTTCGGCGACTTCGCGGCCTTCCAGAACACGCTCAAGACCACCGGCGTCAACCAGTTCGGCTCAGGCTGGTCATGGCTCGTGCACGACGGTTCCGGCCTGGCCGTCGTCGGCAGCGCCAACCAGGACAACCCGATCTCCAACGGCCAGACGCCGCTGCTCGGCGTCGACGTCTGGGAGCACGCCTACTACCTCAAGTACCAGAACCGCCGCCCGGACTACCTCGACGCGTGGTGGAACGCCGTCAACTGGGCGACGGTCGCCGCCCGCTACGCCGCCGCCGGGGGGGCGTAGGTCTCCGGCGACGAGCGATGCGGTCAGGCGCGGGCGTCAGCCGCTGACGCCCGCCGCCTGATCGGCGCTGGCCGCCGTGCGCGCGGCCCCCTGCTCGATCTCGGTCCGCAGCCGCTGGGCCGTGCCCTCGAAGGTCGGGAACGGCGGCGCCAGGCGCCAGCGCAGGCTGATCGAGCCCTTGGCCCCGCGCAGCACGATCGTCTTCCGGTCGGCGCTCAGCCCCGGCGCGCTGGTGCTGCGCGCGCCCGAGGGCACGGTGAACACCAGCCGCGTGCCCGGGGTGAGCTTCGACGACCACGACAGCGTCGCCCCGCCGTCGGTGGTCTCGATCCGGAAGCTCACGGGGCCGCGCAGCGTGCGGGCGTTGCGGACCGCGATCGTCTGCCCGGGCCGCAGCCACGTCGTGGGGGTCGCCGACATCAGCCGGATCGTGCGCGCGTCGGCCTCGCGGACCAGCAGGTTGCGCAGCAGCGCGACGTATTCGGCGCTGAACCAGCCGTGGGGCGCGGTGGCGTCGACGACCGTGCGGGTGCTCGGGAGGGCCAGCTCGAAGCCCTGGTGCGTCGAGGTGGTGTGAGCGAGCTGGCCGTACAGGCCCTCGACGACCTGGCGTTGCTCGCCGCGGGCCAGCTCGGTCTGGATGACGCGGTAGCCGAGGTAGGCGTGGATCCAGCGCTGCCCGGTGTAGAAGAAAGTCGAGATGCCCTCGCGGCGCCGGGAGCGCAGGTGACGCAACGTCGCCGTCACGAGCGGGTCGTCGAGGGCGACGACCGGCTCGGGATAGCCGAGCCAGGCGTTGCCCCAGTCCTGACCGCCCTTGCGGTCCAGCGACGGCGGCACCCACCCGCCGGTCGTCGCCGCGGCGGCGCGGATGCGGGCGATCACCGTGGCGCGGTAGTCGTTGAACTGGCGCGTCCACGCGGCCGCGGTGGCGCGGTCGCCGAGGCGGGTCGCCAGGTCGATCGCGCCCTTGGCGCCGGCCAGGCCCCAGAAGTTGTCGCCGGGCAGGTGGCCGGGCACCAGCTCGTTGTCGTAGGGCGTCGTGACCGGCGGCAGCAGCTTGAGCGGATCGGCCGCGCGGGCGGCGGCCAGCCAGTCCATGGCGCGCTTCACCGCCGGGTAGACCTTGCGGGCGAAGCGCAGGTCGCCGGTGCGCCGCACGTGCTCGGCAAATGCCCACAGCGCCTGGCCGTGGCCGTCGAACTGCTCGGTGCGGGAGATGAACTGTCCGCTGGGCTCCTGCCAGGTCAGGAAGAAGTCGAGGTTCTCCTTCGCCGGGCGGTTCAGCCCGACGAGGTCGAGCGCCTGGGTCATGATCGCCGCGTCGCGCAGCCAGAAGGCGTGGTAGCGCAGCTTGTTGACCGTCTGGACCCACTGCCCGTCGCCGAGCCGGTAGCGGGCCTGGAGGATCGTGGCGAGGCTGGCGTAGTAGGCGTCCTGGACCTTGCGCTCGGGCAGCTCCACCTGCATCGCCGGGCTGACGCGCTGCGTCCAGTCGGCGATGAGGTTCTGCCGGGCGTCGTCGTAGGAGGCCGCTTCGATCGCCGCCTGCTCCGGGCTGCCCGCCGCGACGGGCGCGACCGGGAGCTTGTAGTCGAGGTTGACCACCTGCCCGGGCGCCAGGTTGAACTCGTAGTTCGTCTCGCCGAACGTCGTCTTGGGCACGACCGGCCCCGTCCCGGGCCGTTCGGTCTGCTTGACGAAGGCGCCGGCGGGCGCCGGCGGCGCGATGTAGAGCACCTGGCCGTCGCGGGTCAGCGCGCGCCCGCTGAAGCCGTGCACGGCGGCGGCGTTGAAGTCCGCGCCGGGCTGGAGGTAGAGCCCGGGCCGTGTCGGGGCCACGTCCCGCGGAAAGCGGAACTTGCGAACTCGGCGGGTGCCGCGGTTGACGAGGTCGCCGCCGTTGAACCGCACCGACGCCGTGACCTCGGCGCTGCTGCGCGCCTTCTGGGAGAGGTTGACCGCGGTCAGGCGGGCGAAGATCACCTGGCGGCCGCCGACCGTGCTCATGAGCGTCTGCTCGATGTAGAGGACGCGACCGTTGACCTGCTGCGTGCGGATGATCGGCATCCAGCCCTGCTCGAGGTCGCGGCCCGCCGGCGACATCGTCCGCCGGTCGTCGCCGACCCGCAGGCCGAACTCGGTCCAGCCGGTGTAGAGGTCGTGGTTGGGCAGGACGGCGGCGCCCGCCACGTACCCGGGCAGGGCAAGCTGGTCGGTGGGCTCGCGCAGGTACGAGAACGTGGCGGCGGCGGGCGCGGCGAGCGCCGCGGCGGCGGCGCAGGCGGCGCCGAGGGCCAGCGCGGCCAGGCGGGAACGGCGTGCGGGGGCGGGCGTCGGCACGGCGCGCAAGGGTAGCGGCCGGGTCCGTCGGGCCGCGCCGCATGCAGGATGCGGTGCGCTGGTCCGCAACTTCCCGGCAGGGGCGGAGTTACATCCTGCAGCGGGCCGGACGCCTGTCGGTTCGCTACCCTTGCCGCCCCCGGCGGGGTCCGATTCGCACCGCCGAGCGGCAGCCGCACTGCCGCCGGTCCCCGCCCACGCGCCGTTCGCCACATGCCCGCACTCCTTCACGCCCGCCTGCACCGCTTGCTCGTCGTCGGCCTGGCCTGCGCCGCCACCGCGGTCGCGGCGGCCACGATCCTCCCTCCCTACGCCCGCGCCGCAGCCGAACTCGGGGTGCAGGACGACAAGGTGCTCCTGTACCGCGCCTACGGGGACCGCGATGCGGCCTTCGCCCGCGCCAAGCAGATCCGCGCCACGTGGATTCGCTTCAACGTGATCTGGGGCGACTACGTGGCCGCCGGCCGCAGCTTCGACATGTGGGACCGCGCCGTCACCGCCGCCCGCGCCAAGGGCTTCAAGGTGCAGATGACCATCACCGGCACGCCGAACTACGCGACCTCGCAGGACCAGTCGCTCTCGTGGCAGAACCCCAGCCCGTCCCGCATGGCGGCCTTCTCGGCCGCCGTCGCCGGGCACTTCAAGGGGCGGGTGTCGCGCTACGCGATCTGGAACGAGTACAACCTGCGGATCTGGCTGAAGCGCAACCGCTCGACGCCGGCCTACTACCGCAATCTCTACAAGGCCGGCTACGGCGCGATCAAGCGCGTCGACCCGTCCGCGAAGGTGTTCATCGGCGAGATGGCCTCCGGCCAGAACGCCCTCGGCCTCTTCAAGCAGGTCGCGCGACCGGGCGCCAACCTGCGCGCCGACGGCTTCGCCCACCACCCGTTCCAGTTCTACGCCTATCCCGGCGCTCGTGAGACGAAGTACGCCGGGATCTCCAACCTCGCGAAGATCCAGGCCGCCCTGCGCGACGCCGCGCGGGTCCGGGGCGTGCGCACGCCGTCCGGCGGCGCCCTGCCGATCTACTACACCGAGTTCGGCTACCTGCGCCGGGGCATCTACACGATGGCCGAGGCGAAGCGCTCCCAGTGGGCATTTGCTGCCTACCGGCTGATCCGCCGCCAGCCGGCCGTCAAGCAGTTCATCTGGTACCAGCTCTTCACGCCGCCGGTGAAGAAGCTCCTGTGGGACTCGAGCCTCCTGACGCTCGGGAACACGCCGTATCGGACCTTCGGCGCGATCGAGACCGCCACCCGCGGCTGGCCGCGATCGTGATCGCTCCAACTGTCGCGAAGCGACGGGAAGCTTCGCTACCGTGGGGGCCATGTCCAGCTCTCTGAACCGCCGCCGGCCCGCCTTCGCCGCCCTCGCCGCCTCCGGCGCGCTGGCCGCGATCGCCCTGGGACCGGCTGCGCCGGCTCACGCCGCCGCCGACCTCGCCGTTCAGGACGACGGCGTCTTTCTCCTGAACAAGTACGGCAATCGCCCCCAGGCGCTGGCCCGCGCGAAGCAGATGAACGCCCGCTGGGTGCGCATCAACCTCATCTGGGGCGACTGGATCGGCAAGAACCGCAGCTTCGCGCAGTGGGACAGCGCCGTGAACGCCGCCCGCGCCCAGGGCCTGCGCGTCCACATCACGATCTGCGGCACGCCGAACTACACCAACCAGGATCTGCGCCTGAGTTGGAAGAACCCCAGCCCGACCGTCATGCGCTTCTTCTCGCGCAGGATCGCCCAGCACTTCAGGGGCCGCGTGAAGCGCTATTCACTCGGGAACGAGATGAACCTCGTCATCTGGCTGAAGCGCACGAAGAACTCCCCCACGCTCTACCGGAACTTCTACAAGGCCGGGTACGGGGCGATCAAGGCCGTCGACCCGACCGCCGACGTCTTCATCGGTGAGCTGGCGTCCGGTCGCGGGGCCCTGGACTTCCTGAACAAGGTCGCCAAGCCCGGCGCCAACCTCAGGGCCGACGGGCTGGCGCACCACCCCTTCCAGTTCAACGTCATCCCCGGCAAGCCCGACAAGAAGTACCTCGGGATCTCCAACCTGCCCCAGCTGCAGGCGGCGACGCGGAAGTGGGCGCGCACGAAGGGCGTGCGGACGAAGTCCGGCGGCGCGCTGCCGATCCATTACACCGAGTTCGGCTACCTGCGCCGGGGGCTCTACCCGTTCTCCGAGCCCAAGCGCGTCCAGTGGACGCGGGCTGCCTACCGGGTCGTGCGCAGCCAGCCCGCCATCAAGACGTTCCTCTGGTACCAGCTCTACACCCCGCCGGTCGCCAAGCCGCTGTGGGATTCGAGCATCATCCGGCTCAACAACCAGCCCTACTCGGTCTTCAACGCCATCGTGCAGTCCACGAAGGGCTGGCCGCAGCGGCCGCTGGCGGCCAAGGTCCCCATACCCGGCGGCGAGAGCCCCGGCGGCGGCACCGGCGGCACCGGGGACTCCTCGGGCGGCGCCGGCGGCGGCACCGGGGACTCCTCGGGCGGGACCGGCGGCGGGGGCATCTCCCCGCCGTAGGCCGGTCGCGGCGTCCGCGCTCAGGCCCGCGTGAACCGCCGGCCGGCGGTCGGGCTCTGCTGCTCGTCGAGCGCCGGCCGGATGATGTCGAGCATCTCGGCCTCCTCGGCCTCGCCGTCCTGCTTGGCCGCCTCCATGGCCGCCAGGCGCTCCGGGGTCAGCTCACCGGCGTTCTCCTCCTCGATCCGGGCCAGCCACTGCGCGCCCTCGGCGGCGCTGGCCTGATCGACGGCGACCTTCTTCGTCGTCGCGTACTTGTCGATCTCCTCGAACAGGACGTC
>CAZEKK010000175.1:0-6078 GCA_964512905.1 uncultured Solirubrobacteraceae bacterium | reverse complement strand
GGCTCGTGCCACGTCGGGAGGCTCTCGGCCATGTCACCGCCGACGATGAACGTCAGCTCGTCTCCGGGCTCGCGGTCATGCAGCAGGGCCAGCGTATCGGCCGTGTACGACGGTCCCTCCCGCTCGAGCTCGAGGCTCGAGACGCCGAATCCCGGATCCCCGTCGGCGGCGAGCCGGCAGAGGTCCAGCCGCGCCGCGACGCCCGGATCGTCGGCGACGACCTTGTGCGGCGGCGTGGCCGCGGGCATCAGGAGAACCCGGTCCAGCGCGAGCTGGTCGCGCGCCTCCTGGGCGCACACCAGGTGGCCGACGTGCGGCGGGTTGAACGTCCCGCCGAGGATCCCGAGGCGCGCCACGCAGCCGGCCGTCAGGACCGCACGTGGCCGTCGCCGGTGACCACGTACTTCGTCGTGCACAGTTCGCGCAGGCCGATCGGGCCGCGGGCGTGGAGCTTCTGCGTCGAGTTGCCGATCTCGGCGCCCATGCCGAACTCGAATCCGTCGGTGAACCGCGTCGAGGCGTTGACGTACACGCAGGCGGCGTCGACGCCGAGCTGGAACTCGCGCGCGGCGCCCGCGGGATCGCGGGTCACGATCGCCTCGGAATGCCCGCTGCCGTGGGCATTGATGTGGTCGATCGCCTCGTCGAGCGAGTCGACGACGCCGATCGCCAGCTCGAGCGAGAGGAACTCGGTGTCCCAGTCGCTCTCGGTCGCCTCCCCCACGCTGCCGGCCAGCTCCCCGGCGGCAGCTCGCGCCCGCCCGTCGCCGCGGACCTCGACCTGCGCCGCCCGCAGCGCCGCCACGATGCGCGGCACGAACGCCGCCGCGACGTCGCGGTGCACGAGCAGCGTCTCGGCGGCGTTGCAGACCCCGGGGCGCTGGACCTTCGCGTTGAGCGCGATCCGCTCGGCGGCGTCGAGGTCGGCGTCGGCGTGGACGTAGACGTGGCAGTTCCCCGACGCCGCGTAGATCACGGGGATCGTCGCCACCGCCTCCAGCGCGGCCTTGAGCCCCTCGCCGCCGCGCGGGATGATCAGGTCCACGGTGCCCTGCTGGGTCGCCAGCTCGGCCAGCTCCTCGCGACCGCCACCCGCCACCAGCGACAGGGCGTGCTCCGGCAGGCCCGCAGCCGTCGCGGCCTCGGCCGCCACCGCCGCCAGCACGGCGTTGGAGTGCGCCGCCGACGAGGATCCCCGCAGCACGATCGCGTTTCCGGACTTCAGCGCGAGCGCGGCGGCGTCGATCGTCACGTTCGGCCGCGCCTCGTAGACGACGGCCACCACGCCGAGCGGCACGCGCACCTTGCGGACGTGCAGACCGCTCGGGCGCCGAAGATCCTCGAGGACGTCGCCGACCGGATCGTCGAGCGCGGCGATCTCGCGGACCCCCTGGGCCATCGCGGCGATGCGCGCCTCGTCCAGGCGCAGGCGATCCAGGAGCGCCGGCGTGAGGCCGGTCTCGACCCCGTTGGCCATGTCGCGCTCGTTCGCGTCGAGGATCTCGGCCGTCCGCTCGTGCAGCGCGACGGCAATCGCTTCGAGCGCGCCGTCCTTCGTGGCCCGGTCCAGCGCGGCCATGCGGCGCGCGGCGCGGCGGGCGACGCGGCAGGTTTCGGCGACGGACGGCGTGGCGACGGCCATGGCGAGGAAGGGTAGCGGCCGTCCGGGGGCCCGGTCAGGCCAGCACGAAGTAATCGCGGTGCACCGCTTCGTCGGTGGCCCGCGGGAGCACGTCGCGGACCTGGGCGGACTTCATCCCCATGACCTGCCGCAGTTCGGCGGCGGAGTAGTTGACGATCCCCTTGCCGATCGCCGCCGAGCGCGCGTCGGCGACGTCGACGGCGTCGCCGGCATCGAACTCCCCGCGCACGTCGACGATGCCCACCGGGAGCAGGCTCGTGCCCCCGTCGCGCAGCGCCCGCGCAGCACCGTCGTCGACGATCACCCGGCCGTGGCTCGGCTTGGCGTACTTCAGCCACAGCTTGAAGCTCGAGTGGCCGCTGGCCCGCGCCGGGAAGCGGGTGCCGACGGCCTGGCCGTCGAGTGCCGCGCCGAGCCGGCCCGGCTCGAGGCCCGTCGTGATCACGACCGGGATCCCCGCCGCGGTCGCCATCTCGGCGGCGACGACCTTCGAGCGCATCCCGCCCGAGCCAAGCGGCGACGTCGCGTGGCCGATCTCGAGGTGGGCGAGCGCGTCGAAGTCGCGGACCTCGGGCACGCGCGCCGCAGCGGGATCGCGCTGCGGGTCGGCCGTGTACAGGCCGTCGGTCGTCGTCAGCAGCACGAGCGCGTCGGCTCCCACGAGGACGGCCACCTGCGCGGCCAGGAAGTCGTTGTCGCCGAAGGAGATCTCGTCGGTCGTCGTCGTGTCGTTCTCGTTGACGACCGGCACCACGTTCCACTCGAGCAGCTTGGCGAGCGTCTGGCGCGCGTTGAGGTAGTGCGTGCGCGCGCTCATGTCGAAGAAGGTGAGCAGGACCTGCGCGCTCGCCACCCCGCGGTCGCGCAGCAGTTCGTCGTAGACCCGGTACAGCTTGCCCTGTCCGACCGCGCTGGCCGCCTGCAGCTCGTCGATCGGGCGCGGCCGGCCGTCGGGACGACCCCCGGGGGCCTGCCCCAGCTCGCGCATCCCCCGCGCAATCGCGCCGCTGGTGACGATCACGACCTCGTCGCCGGCCCGGTGGCGGACGGCGGCCTCGTCGCAGATCGCCCCGAGCGCCTGCGCGCGCAGGCCGCCGCCGTCGTCGACGACGACGTTGGAGCCGAGCTTGATGACCAGGCGGGCCACGGCGCGTGAGGATAGACCGGCCCCGGCGCACGGCGGGCCCGCGGCCCGTGACCGCGACGCCCCGCGGACGCCGCCGGGCCCTGGCGCCCGCCGGCGAGCCCCGGCCGCACCGGCGGCCCGGCGGCCGCCCTTGGGGGGCGGGCGCGCCGCCGGGCAGGTGGCTCACGGCGCCCGCGGGCCACGGGCGCCGTGAGCGCGTGCGAGGGTGCGCGCCTACCGCACCCGCACGATCAGGGCCGGGGTGCCGTCCCCGTTGCGGGCGTCGTCGCCGCGCCACTGGGCGACGAACGCAGTGCTCGCGGCGATCGAGAACGTCGCCGCGAACGTGCCGGCGCCCGTCACCCGGGCCGCAATCTGGCGCCATGCCCCGCCCGACACCCGCCGCGCGGACAGGGTGACGATCTCGCCGCCCGCGGCGCCCGGGAGCCGACCGGTCACGGTGACCCGGCCGCCGGCCCGCCTTAGCTCGCGTCGCGCGAGGAACCGCTTGGCCGTCCTGATCGTGAGCGTGGAGCCGCGCGGCAGGCTGCCGCCGCTCGACGTGCCGAACAGGCGGCCGCCAGCATCCAGCGCGATCCCGCCCGATGCGCCGCCGCCGGCGATCTGGCCGGCGCCGATCCGCAGCCGCGAGACGAGCTGCGGCGCAAACGAGGCGCCGCCGTCCGCAGTGCGCAGCACGTAGCCGGCGGCGTCGGCACCGAACCGATCGACCGCCAGGAACCCGCGTCCGGCGTCGCCCAGTGCGACGTCCCGGATCGCAGCCGTCCCGGTCGCCAAGATCTCGGTCCAGGCCCGTCCGCCGTTGGCCGTCCGCCACAGGCGACCGGCCCCGTCGACGACCACCCCCCGCCCCGCGGTCACGAAGTCCAGCCCACGGACCGTCGCGCGGCTGGGCAGCCGCAGCACCGACCAGCGCCGCCCGCCGTCCGTGCTCACGACGGCGCGCCGGGGCCCGTAGAGGATGGCCGCGGCGCCGGCGCGGTCGCCGGCGGTCAGCGTCGCCCCGGCGACCTCCTTGGCCGTGATCGGATCGAACACGCCGCCGCCGTCGGCGGAGCGCTGCGCGCCAGCGGGCCCGATCAGCAGCACGCGCCGGTCGTCGAGCGCCAGCACCGAACGCGGCGGCGTCGCACCGGTGAAGAGCGACCGCCAGCTTGCGCCGCCGTTCTCGGTGGCGAACAGGTCCCCGGCCGCGTTGAGCACGAAGCCGGTGCTGGCGTCGGGGAACGACGCCGCGACGACGTCGTCGGTCGCCGGCACGCCGGCCTCCCGCCACGTCTGGCCGCCGTCGACGGTCAGCGCAAGCTGGCCCGACGGGCCGAACGCCTGCGCCACCTGCGCCGAAGTTCCCCGGACACTCCGCAGCGAGAAGCCGTCGGGCAGGCGCCCGCCGATCGCCGACCAGGTGGCGCCGCCGTCGACGGACGCGGCGACCCGGTCGCCGCTCACGGCGACGGCTCGCGTTCCGCCGGCCGGCGCCGGCAGGGCGATCCTTCCGGTGGGCTGCGCGAACACGGAGACGGCAGCGAACGTCGCGCCGCCCCCGGTCATCCGGCTGAGGCCGAATCCGACCGCGTAGAGGCAGGTGTCGGCGTCGAGGCAGCGCACCGCCTGCGTTCCACCGGGCGCGCCCGCGATCGGCGCCCAGCTGGCCCCGCCGTCCAGCGACTTCAGCACGCCGCCGCTGGCGCTGGCATAGCCAGTCGTGGCCGACGGGAAGTCGATTCCCGTGATCTCGAACGGGAACGGCCCCGCCGCCGCGGTCCACGTGGCGCCGCCGTCGGTCGTGCGGGAGATGCCGGCGCCGCCGAGCGTGATCGCCACGCCGGCCTGCTCGCCGGTGAACTGGATGTCGCGGACCGGCACGCCGGTCCCGCTGGCGCCGCCCGGGACCGCCCGGCGGGCCCAGGTGCGGCCGCCGTCGCCGGTCCGCAGGAGCGTCCCGTCGTCGAGGAGCAGGTACCCGACGCTCGCGCTGGGGAAGCGGACCGCGCGAATTGGGCTGGAGCAGCGCAGATCGCTCGCGGTCCACGGCAGCCGCCGGAACGTCTGGCCGCCGTCGTCCGAGCGCCGCAGCGCGCACTGGCCACCGACGACCACGGTGCCGGCCGACACCGCGTCCACGACCGTGAGGTCGGTCGTCAGGCCGCTGCCGAGCCCCGTCCACGTCGCGCCGCCGTCGGGGCTGCGCACCACGGTGCCGAAACCGCCGACGGCATAGCCGGTCCCGCCGCTGAAGTCGACGGCGGCCAGCGCGTTCCCCTGCGGAAGCGGACTGCCCCAGTACCAGCCGGAGTGGCCCACGCCGGTCGCCGCGTCCGCTCGTCCGGCCAGGAGCCCGGCAGTCATCGCCGCGCCCGCGCACGCAAGCACGATTACGTTCCGCATCACGCCCTCCATCGGGTTGGGTCGGCGCGGGCTGCTCCCGTCGCGCCGTCTGACCGTCCTCAACGGAGGCGAGGACGGAAGGTTGCGACGTTGGTGGCGGGCGGGCCGCGCACCGCCGGCCGTGGCGTCAGAAGGCCGCGCCCGGATCCAGTTCGAAGACGACGCCGGCGATCTCGACGTCGTCGCCGGGCTCGAAGCCGGCCTCCTCGAGCGCGGTGAGCACCCCGATCGCCTTCAGGCGGCCTTCGAGGTGGCCGAGAGCCTCCTCGTTGTCGAGGTCGTAACGGGCAACGAGCCGCTCGACCCCGCGCCCGCCCACGCGATACTCGCCCGCGCCGACGCGCTCGACGGAGAAGCCGCGCCCGCTGCCCGGCCGGAAGACGCGGTGCTCGGCGAGCCCGTCGACGTCGGCCGGGCCCGCCGGGGCCAGCGCGGACGCGTCCGCGGGCCGCACGGGAACGCGCCGGGCCAGCTCGACGGCGAGCGCGTCGAGCCCCTCCCCCGTCGCCGACGACGTCACCAGCACCGGAACCTCGCCGCCAAGGCGCTCGCGCCACGTCGCGGCGGCGGCCGCCGCCGCCTCGGACGTCACGAGGTCGGCCTTGGAGAGCGCGAGAATCCGCGGCAGCGCCGCGAGCCGGGCGTCGTGGGCGGCCAGCTCGGCCTCGATCGTGGCGTGGTTGGCCGCGGGATCGGAGCCGTCGATCGGCGCGAGGTCGAGGACGTGGACCAGGAGCCGCGTGCGCTCGACGTGGGCGAGGAACTCGTGGCCGAGCCCGGCCCCCGCGCTGGCGCCCTCGATCAGGCCCGGGATGTCGGCGATCACGAGCTGGCGGTCCTCGAGCTGGAGGGTGCCGAGCACCGGCGCGAGCGTCGTGAACGGATACGCCGCCACCTTCGG
>CAZEKK010000174.1:0-6131 GCA_964512905.1 uncultured Solirubrobacteraceae bacterium | reverse complement strand
GCTGCGCTCGTCTCCGGGCGACATCATCTTCGGGATCGGCGTGATCGTCGTGCTGTCGGTGATCAACGTCTTCGGCGTCAAGGAGGCGGCGGGGCTGAACATCGCGCTCGCGGTGACCGACTTCCTCACCCAGCTGCTGCTGGTGATCGTCGGCGTCGTGCTGGTGCTCTCGCCCGAGACCCTCGTCAACAACGTCGATCTCGGCGTGGCGCCCACCTGGCGCGACTTCCTCGTCGCGATCCCGGTCGGGATGATCGCCTACACCGGCATCGAGACGATCTCGAACATGGCCGAGGAGGCCAAGGACGAGGCCAAGACGATCCCGGCGGCGATCAACCGGGTCGTGATCGCCGTGTTCGCGATCTACGCGCTGCTGCCCGCCGTCGCGCTGAGCGCCCTGCCGGTGAAGTGCACGCCCGACGGGGAGTGCCAGACCCTGCTGGGCCTCGGCGAGGACGAAGGCGGCTTCGCCGGGGACCCGATCCTCGGCGTGGTGAAGCAGATCGACCTGGGGATCTTCCAGGGCGCCGCCGAGATCTACGTCGGCCTGCTCGCGGCGACGATCCTGTTCATCGCCACGAACGCGGGGATCATCGGCGTCTCGCGGCTCGTCTACTCGATGGGCCTGCACCGCCAGCTCCCCGACCGGCTGCGGCAGCTGCACCCGAGGTTCGGCACGCCCTGGATCGGCATCGGCATCTTCGGCGCGCTGGCCTGCCTGGCCGTCACGACCGGGCAGGCGGACTTCCTGGGCAACATGTACGCGTTCGGGGCGATGCTGTCGTTCACGATCGCGCACGTCGCGGTCGTGCGCCTGCGCCTGGACAAGCCGGACGCCGCCCGCCCGTACAGCGGTCCGGGCACGATTCCCTGGCGCGGGCGCAAGCTGCCGATGTTCGCGGTCGTGGGCGGGCTCGGAACCGGGCTGGCCTTCCTGACCGTGACCCTGCTGCACATCGACGTCGCCATCGCCGGCGTCGCCTGGCTGTCGGCCGGCATCGTCGTCTTCATCCTCTACCGTCGCAGCCAGGCGCTCGACCTGACGAGCACCGTCAAGGTGGCGATCCCCAAGCCGGTGGTCGACCACGAGGCGGAGTACGAGTCGGTGCTCGTGGCCTTCGACGACCGCGGCTACCTGCCCGAGGCCATGGCCACGGCGGTCAAGGTCGCCTCGCGGCGCAAGCGGGGCATCCACATCCTCGTCCCGATCACGGTGCCGAACTCGAGCCCGATCGACGCCGAGCTGCCGGACAAGGAACTGGCGGCGCAGGCGGTGATCGAGCAGGCCAAGGTCACGGGCGGTCGCCGGGTCTCGGGCCACTGGCAGAAGGTCCGCGCCGGCCAGACCGGGCGGGTGATCGTCGACGAGGCCCGCGAGATCGGGGCGCGCGCGATCGTCATGCCGCTGCCGCGGCGCACGGCCGGCGGCTCGCTCTTCGGCAAGACGCTGGAAACGGTGCTGGCCGACCGGCCGTGCCGCGTGATCATCGAATCGTCGCCGGACGGCGCCGGACAGGGGAGCCGCGTGCCCGCGGGCGCCTAGCGCGCCCCGGCGGCCGTCGCCGATGCCCAGCCCGCGCCAGATCCACCGGGGCTCGACCGCGTTCCTCTCGGTCGCGATGCTCGTCATCGGGGCGGTGCTGCTCGTGTCGACCCTCGCGCGCGGCGGCGGGCCGATCTCGGTCGGCGTGATCTTCGGCGTGCTCTTCATCGCGGCCGGGGCCGGCCGGCTCTTCCTCCTGCGGCGCACCGATGGCTGAGCAGGGCGCCCATCGCCGCCGCGGGGCCGCCTCGCCGCGCGGGCCGCGGGCGACGCGCGCCGAGAACGTCGTGCGCCGGACGCTGGGCGCGCCGGCCCTGTTCGCGATCGGCTACGGGACGGCGGCGAGCGCGGTCTATTTCTCCCTCGGCGTCATCGCGGGCAAGGCGCTCGGGCTGACGCCGTTCGTCTTCCTCGCCGCGGGCGTCTTCTTCGTGCTGTGCCAGATGACCTACGTCGAGGGCGCCTCGCTGCACCAGGAGCGCGCCGGCTCGACCGTCTTCGCGCGCCACGCCTTCAACGAGCTGTGGAGCTTCGTCGCCGGCTGGTCGCTGCTGCTCGACTACGTCATCCTCATCGCGATCGCGGCGTTCACCGCCACGAACTACCTCGGCGTGTTCGGCGGCTTCCTCGACGACGCGTGGGCCGAGACGGTCGTGTCGGTGGTCATCGTGCTCATCGTCGCCACGATGAACATCCGCGGCATCACGATCGCCCGGCTGCAGCGCGTCGGTCCGCTTGCGGTGCTCGACCTGCTCGTGCAGGTGCTGATCGTGCTCATCGGCCTGGCGATGGTGCTGAACCTCGACGCGATCGTCGACTCCATCGACCTCGGGTCCGCGCCGACCTGGGAGGACGCCGTGTTCGGCCTCACCGTGGCCGCGGCGCCGTTCATCGGGCTCGAGGCCGGGGCGGGGCTCGCCGGCGAGGTGCACGTCGGCCGCCGCGGCCTGCGCCGCCTCGTCGCGGCCCGCACGATCAGCGTCCTGGTCGTGTTCGTCGGCATCGCGGTGGTCGGCCTGTCGGCGTTCCCGGTTCAGGACGGCGCCACCGCCCTCGGCGAGGGTTCGGCCGAGGACTCTCCGCTCGTCGCCGTCGCCGGTGCGCTCGACGCAGGCGCGTGGTGGTCGGACCCGCTGCGCTACGTGGTGGGCGCCGTCGGGTTCCTCGTCCTCTTCACGGCGGCGAACTCGGCGATGCTCGGCCTGTCGCGGCTCAGCTACTCCCTGGCCACGAACCGGCAGATCCCCAGCGCCGTCGGCCGGCTCGAGCCGCGGCGGGCCACCCCGTTCGTGGCGATCGGGATCGCGGCGGCGCTCGCCATCGCGCTGGTCCTCTCCCGCGACCTGGAGTTCCTGGTGGGAATCTTCGCCTTCGGGGCGATGCTCGCCATCGCGCTCGCCCACATCTCGGTCGCGGTGCTGCGCTACACCGAGCCCGACCGCGACCGGCCCTACCGGATGCCGTTCTCGGTCCGGCTCGGCGGCGGCGACCTCCCGCTGCCAGCGGTCGTGGGGGCGGTCGGCAGCGTCCTGGGCTGGCTGAGCATCGTCGTCTTCCACGGCGGGGCGCGCTTCGTCGGGATCGGATGGCTCTTCGCCGGCCTGCTGCTGTACGTCATCTACCGCTCGTCGCAGGGCAAGTCGCTGACCAAGCGCGTGACGGTTCCCGAGCAGGCGCTGCGGGCCGAGGCCCCCGAGGCCGAGTACGGGTCGATCCTCGTGCCGCTCCTGGGCACCCCGCTCGACGACGACATCGTGCAGACGGCCGGCCGCCTGGCTGCCGCCGACCGCGGCTCCGAGGCCGACGCCGAGGGTCCGCCGACCATCGAGGCGATCTGGGTCCTGGAGGTGCCGATGTCGCTGCCGCTGGACGCGGCGCTTCCGGACGCGCAGATCAAGGCCGGACGCCAGGCGCTCGCGCGTGCCAAGGCGGTGGGGGAGGAGTACGTGGGCGTCGAGGTCGCCACCGCCCTCGTGCGCGCCCGCGGCACCGGGCAGGCGATCGTGGCCGAGGCCAAGCGCCGCGGCGTCGAGGTGATCGTCCTGGCGGCGGAGGAGCCGTCCCGGATCCGCGGCGGGGCCGTGCTCGGCAGCATCGGCGGACCGATGGACAACTTCATCTCCGACGCGACGCGCTACGTCGTCACGAAGGCGCCGTGCCGGGTGATCCTCACGGCGCCGCCTGCCGGCGACGAGGCGGCCGCGCCGTCCGAACATCCGTCGGCCGACTCCGAGAGTCCGTCGGACGAATTGGTCTAGAGTCCGCACCATGCTGGTCGTCATCTGCGGAGCCGGACGCGTCGGATCGTCGATCGCCCGGCGGATGCTGCGAGACGGGCACGACGTGTCGGTCCTCGACGAGGATCCGCTGTCCCACGAACGCCTCGACGCGGGCATGGACACGTCGTGGGAGGAGGCCGGCGGCGCGTTCACGCTCGGGACCGCGCTCGAGATCGACGCGCTGCTCGAGGCCGGCCTCGATCGCGCCGACGTCTTCGTGGCCGCCACTGACGGCGACAACACGAACCTCATCGTCGCCCAGATCGCCCTGCGGCGCTTCGAGGTTCCCAGGGTGGTGGTCCGCGTGCTCGACCCGGCCCGCGCGGATTGGTACGCGACCCAGGGCTTGCACACGATCTGCCCGACGCAGGCGGCGATCGAGCTGTTCGAGGAGGCGCTGTCGGCATGACCGGTGCGCCGAGCGGAGGCCAGCCGTGTACGTGATCATCGCCGGCGCCGGGAAGGTCGGCTGGAACCTGGCGCGCGAGCTGCAGGGCAAGGGCCACGAGACGACGGTGATCGAGAGCGACCGGCGCCGGTTCCTGACGGTCGAGCAGGAGCTCGAGCACGCGATCCAGTACGGCGACGCCACCGAGCTGTGGGTGCTCGAGCGCGCCGGCATCCAGCGGGCCGACATCGTGATCGCGGTCACTGGCGACGACGAGGACAACATGCTCATCTGCCAGATGGCCCGGGACAAGTACCTGTGCGAGCGCATCGTGGCCCGCGTGAACAACCCGCGCAACCTCGAGTGGTTCAAGCTGCTGGGCATCCAGCCGGCCGTCTCGGCGACGGACCTGATCCTCCGGCTGATCGAGCACGAGGTTCCCGAGTACGGCCTCGTCCATCTGCTGGACCTTCCGGAGGAGCACCTGGAGATCATCGAGGTCCAGGTCGCGGACACGGCCCCGGCCGCCGGCGCCCGGGTCGCCGACGTCACGCTGCCCGACGGCAGCCTGATCATCTCCGTCCTCCGCAAGGCCGGAGGCGGCTTCGTGCCGAAGGCCGACACGGTGATCGAGGCGGGGGACGAGGTGCTCGTCGTGCTCGACCCGGGCCTCGAGGAGGCGATCAAGGAGCAGTTCGCGGGGAACGGCGCCGCGGGTGGCTGACCGCCACGTCGACCACCTGCTCATCGGCGGCGGCCTGGCCTCGGCGAACTGCGCGCGCACGCTGCGCGAAGAGGGCGCCAGCGGATCGATCCTGCTCGTCGGTCGCGAGCCCGAGCCGCCGTACAACCGGCCGCCCTGCTCCAAGGGCTATCTCCAGGGGCGCGAAACGCGGGCCGACACCTACTTCCGCCCCGACCCGTGGTGGGCCGAGCAGTCGATCGAGCTGCTGACGCGCACGTCGGTGCTCAAGCTCGACCCGTCGGACAAGGTGGCGGTGCTCTCGACGCAGGAGCAGGTGTCCTTCGGCTCCGCGCTGGTCGCCACCGGCGCGAACGTCCGGCTCCTGCGCGTGGAGGGCGCCCAGCTCGACGGCGTGCACTACCTGCGGGCGCTCGGGAACGCGGACACGATTCGGGAGGACGTCGCCGATCGCGAGCACGTCGTGCTGATCGGGGGCTCGTACATCGGCACCGAGGTCGCGGCGTCGCTGACGGCGCTCGGCAAGCGCTGCACCATCCTGATGCAGGAGGACGTGACGCTCGAGCGGTCGTTCGGACCCGCGGCCGGACGCTTCTTCGAGGGCGTGCTGCGCGAGCACGGCGTCGAGGTGGTCGGCGGCGACGCGCTGGCCCGGTTCGAGGGCGACGGCGAGCGCGTGACGGCGGTCGTCACCGAGGCCGGCCGCACGATCCCGGCCGAAGCGGTGGTGATCGGCGCCGGCGCCGCGCCCGACGTGATGCTGGCGCGCGGGGCGAAGCTCGACCTCGGCGCCGCCGGCGGCGTTGCCTGCTCGGCGCGGCTGGAGACGTCCGCGCCCGGGATCTTCGCCGCGGGCGACATCTGCGAGTACGAGAGCGTGATCCATGGCGGCCCGCTGCGGGTCGAGCACTGGGACGTGGCCTTCAACCAGGGCCGCGTTGCCGCGCAAAACATGCTCGGCCGCGGCGTCGACTACGACGTGGTGCCGTACTTCTTCAGCGACCTCGCGGACTGGACCTCGCTCGAGTACGTCGGTCCCGCGGCCGCCTGGGACCAGGAGGTCGTCCGCGGCTCGCTGCACGACGGCGCCTTCAGCCTCTGGTACCTCCAGGAGGGCCGGGTCTGCGCCTGCCTGTCGGTCGGCCGCTCCGAGGACCTCGACCACGCCCGCCGGCTCATCGCCAGCGGCGCCGACGCCGGCGACGGCGCCGCGCTCGG